>NZ_PSTO01000021.1:0-58527 GCF_002930975.1 Rathayibacter sp. AY1A3
GCCCCTGCATCGACCCCCGGCGAATCGACTCCACCCCTCTCCCGTCGCGAGCTCCGCGAGCGCGAGCGCGCTCTGGCCCTCGCCTCCGACGTCTCGCTCGCGAGCGGCTCCGACGACCTCCTCGCGGCTCCCACGGCGGAGCAGTTGCGCGAGGCGGAGCGCCGCGTCGCCTCGGTCCGCAGCGCTCCGGCCCCCGTCCCCGCACCGCGCGCGACGCCGCTCCGGCCCGTGCGCCGGGCCCGGGTCGGCGGACTCGTCGCCCTCTCCTTCGTCGCGGCCATCGTGGCGGCGACCTCTCTGCCGGCCACATCGCTCCTGACCGCGGAGGACGTGCAGGCGCAGAGCCTCTCGACCCCCTTCGGCGCCGACGCCCGCCGCGGCGCGCAGTCGTTCGTCGCCGGCGAGGTCAGCGCCGAGACGGTCGCCCGCGACGGCTTCGGCGTGCAGGAGCGCAAGACGCAGACCAACGTCGCCGACATCGTCCGCACCTCCGACACAGGCTTCACGAACGACCCGAACGCGTCGATCCAGTGGCCCTTCGCCGTCGGCGTGCCGGTGGGCGATCGCTTCGGCTACCGCAACTGCGCGGGCTGCTCGGTGAACCACGGCGGCACCGACTTCAACCCGGGCGACGGCTCGCCCATCCAGGCGATCGCCGACGGCGTCGTGCGCACGGTCATCGACGGCGAGGGCTCGCTCGGCGTGCACGTGATCGTCGACCACGAGATCGACGGGCAGCTCGTCTCGAGCGTGTACGCGCACATGCAGCACGGCTCGGCGGCCGTGAACGAGGGCGACCCGGTGAAGGTCGGCCAGCTGCTCGGCCTGGTGGGCACGACCGGCATGTCGACGGGCCCGCACCTGCACTTCGAGATCCGCCTCGACGGCGTGACGAAGGTCGACTCCTACCTCTGGCTCAAGGCCAACGCCGGGCGCTGACCCGGCGGCGGGACGCGGGAGTCGCCGGGCGGACCCCGCGGCCCGCTACTCCGCGCGCAGCCAGACCGTGGTGTCGGCGGGCAGCGCCGGCTCGTGCAGCTCCTCCGAGGACAGCACCACGGAGCCGACGGGCAGCTCGACCGGAGCCTCGCCGAGGTTCGCGATCACCGTGACGGCTCCGTTGCGGAACGCCACGACGTCCTCCGGGTAGCCCTCGAGCCATTCGACGGCGCCGGAGCCCAGGTCCTCGGCGCGGCGCACCGCGAGCAGGGACCGGTACAGCTCGAGCGTCGAGCCCGCGACACCGCGCTGGCGGTCGCGCGCGAGCGGCGCCCAGTCGCCGGGCTGCGGCAGCCAGGAGTCGCCGGAGCCGCTGAAGCCGTACGCGGGCGCGTCCGCCTCCCACGGGATCGGCACCCGGCAGCCGTCGCGGCCGTAGCGCTCGCCGCCGGTGCGGAACCAGGTCGGGTCCTGACGCGCCGAGTCCGGCAGGTCGATCGCCTCGGGGAGCCCGAGCTCCTCGCCCTGGTAGACGTAGGCGGAGCCGGGGAGCGCGAGCATGAGGGCGGTCGCGGCACGAGCGCGGCGCAGCCCCAGGACGGGGTCGGGGAGTCCGGGCGTGCGCGGGCCGATGCCGTAGCCCTGCGGGTTGTCGGACGTCAGGGCCAGGCGGCTCGCGTGGCGCACGACGTCGTGGTTCGACAGCACCCACGTCGACGGGGCGCCGACGGCGGCGAAGGCCTCGACGGAGGAGTCGATGATGTCGCGGAGGGCGGGTGCGCTCCACGGGGTCTCGAGGTAGGCGAAGTTGAAGGCCTGGTGCATCTCGTCGGGGCGGACCCAGCGGGCGAGCTTGGAGAGGGGCTGCACCCACGCCTCGGCGCAGAGCACGCGGTCGTCCGGGTACTCGGCGAGCAGGGAGTGCCAGTCGCGGTAGATCTCGTGGACGCCGTCCTGCGCCCAGTAGGGGGCGGTGGCGGGCTCCTCGCCGTCGGCGGGAGCGACTCCGCCCATCGACCCGCTGTCGGCGGGCGGCGTGTAGTCGGGCAGCCCCTCGGCCTTGATCATCCCGTGCGCGACGTCGACGCGGAAGCCGTCGACGCCGCGGTCGAGCCAGAAGCGGAGGACCTCCCGGAAGCGCTCGCGCACCCACTCGTTCGTCCAGTCGAAGTCGGGCTGCGAGGTGTCGAAGAGGTGCAGGTACCACTGGCCGGCCGAGCCGTCGGGCTCCATGACGCGGGTCCACGCGGGGCCGCCGAAGACAGACTCCCAGTTGTTCGGGGGCAGCTCGCCCGACTCGCCCCGGCCGTCACGGAACAGGTAGCGCGCCCGCTCGGCGCTGCCCGCGGGAGCGGCGAGCGCCTCCTGGAACCAGCGGTGGGCGCTGGAGGAGTGGTTGGGGACGAGGTCGACGATGATCCGGATGCCCAGGGCGTGAGCGCGGGCGAGCATCGCGTCGAAGTCGGCGAGGGTGCCGAAGAGCGGATCGACGTCGCAGTAGTCGGCGACGTCGTAGCCCGCGTCCTTCTGCGGCGAGGTCATGAAGGGCGAGAGCCAGATCGCGTCGACGCCGAGCTCGGCGAGGCTCTCGAGGCGCGAGGCGATGCCGGGCAGGTCGCCGATGCCGTCGCCGTCCGCGTCCGCGAAGGAGCGCGGGTAGATCTGGTAGATGACGGCGGTGCGCCACCACTCGGCTCCCCGGCGGTGCTCGGCCTCGGAGTCGGGGCCGGGGGAGTTCTCGGGCGCGCCGGAGGTAGCGGAGTCCAGGGTCATGGGGTCGAGTTTATCGGGCGGCTCAGGGGCGCCGGGGGCACGCCCCCCGCCGTCCCGTACAGTCGACGGGTGATCGAAGAGACGCCGGACGAGGCCCGAGCCCGACGCCGACGGGCGCTGCTGTGGGTGGTGCCGCTGCTGGTGCTGCTGGTCGGCGGCCTGGTCGCCGTCACCCTCGCGATCGGCGGATTCGCGCTGCGCAGCATGACCGGCGCCTCCGCCGTGCAGCTCGTCCTGGTCGCCTAGGCGGTCGCGGCCGGGCCGTCCTCGTCCTCGGGCGGGGGCGCGGAGGAGGTGCGCGCCCGCTCCTCGGACGCGTGCGCGGTCTCGGGCCCGGTCGCGCGGGCCTGCTCGTCGGCGCGGGTGACCGCCTCCGCGAGCTCGTCGGCGACGAGGTACCCGGGAGAGACGGCCTCGGCCCGGTAGGCCGCCCGGCCGACCATGTGCGCCGAGACGGGCACGGTCAGCAGCTGGAAGCCGATCACCAGCACGATGGTCCCCGCGGCGGCGAAGCCGGGGTTCCGGATGGCGACCGCGAGCATCACGCAGATCAGTCCGAGCACCTGCGGCTTCGTGCCCGCGTGCATCCGGGAGAGCAGGTCGTCGAACCGCATCAAGCCGATCGCGGCCAGCAGCGAGAGCAGGGCGCCGACCAGCAGCAGCACAGCGGTGAGCACGTCGAAGAACAGGTCCATGTCAGTCCTCCTCGCGGTTGGCCATGAACTTGGCGACGCTGATCGATCCGAAGACGGCGAACAGCGCGAGCCCGAGCGCGACGGGCAGGGTCCGCGCGTGGTGGTTGACCGCCATCTCGGCGCCGATCCCGCAGATGATCGTCGCGACGAGCACGTCGGCCGCGACGACCCGGTCGAGCACGGACGGACCGCGGAGGATCCGCACGAGCGCGAGCAGGCAGGCGGCGCCGAAGACCGGCACCAGGATCCAGATCAGCCAGTCGATCACCGGACCACCCCCGATCCGGCCTCGATCGGCCGGTTCACGCGCTGCACGTCCTCGCGGGAGCCGATGGCCCGGACGATGCGCGCTTCCGTCCGGAGGACCGTCCGGCGCACCTCGTCGATCCGCTCGCCCTCGTCGTGGGTCACGCCGAGCACGTGCAGGTAGAGGACGTTCAGCTGCGGGTCCACGTCGATCACCAGGGAGCCGGGGACGAGCGAGACGGCCTCCGTCGTCCAGACGAGCATCCCCTCGGAGCGGCTGCGCAGGTGCACGGCGACGATGGCGTTGTGCACCGGAACCGGCAGGGTCAGGATCTGCCAGGACACCCGCACCGAGGCCACCGCGATGTCGGCCAGCAGGCGCAGGAGGAAGAGGAGCACGAACCACGGGTTGATGCGGTTCGAGAACTCGACCGGCGGCAGGTAGAACACCCGGGTGATCAGCAGGGCGACCAGGAAGCCGGTGACGATCGACAGCACCGAGACGTCGTCCCAGAGCAGCACCCAGATCCCGACGAGGGTCACGAACATCGCGACGCGGTTCCAGATGTCGACGCGGCGGCGGGGGCTCATCGCGGCCCCTCCTCTCCGAAGGACGAGTCGCGGTAGACGGTCGCGATGTAGGTCGCGGGGTCGGCGACCGCGCTCGCCGCTCGCTCGCTCGCGTCGTAGAGGGGACCGGCGCCGACGGTCAGCACGACGCCGACGACGACCATCCCCGCGGTGGCGAGCACCATCATCGGCGGCGAGTGGCGGGTGCGGATGCTGCCCGTGTCGTGGGGGTCCTCCTGCAGCTGGTCGATCAGGGGCGACTCGTAGCCGGGCACCTCCTCCTGCCGGCGCCAGAAGACCATGTTCCAGACGCGCGCGACGGCGTAGAGGGTCAGGAGCGAGGTGACGGCCCCGGCGGCGATGACGGCCCAGATCAGCCACGACGGCTGGTCGACGGCCGACTCCGTGCCGGCGACGAAGAGCCCCACCTTGCCGAGGAAGCCGGTGAACGGCGGGATCCCGCCGAGGTTCATCGCGGGGATGAAGTAGAGCAGCGCCAGCAGCGGCGAGGCCTTGAGCAGCCCGCCGAGGCGCAGGATCGAGGTGGTGCCGCCGACGCGCTCGATCAGGCCGGTCGCGAGGAAGAGCGTCGTCTGCACCGTGATGTGGTGGATGACGTAGAAGATCGTCGCCGCGTAGCCGGCCGGGGTGCCCACGGCGATCCCGAAGACCATGTAGCCGATGTGCGAGACCAGCGTGAAGGACAGCATCCGCTTGATGTCGGCCTGCGCGACGGCGCCGAGGATGCCGACGATCAGCGTCAGCAGCGCCACCACCAGCAGCACCTCGCTCAGCCTCCCGCCGGGGAAGAGCAGGGTCTCGGTGCGGATCAGCGCGTACACGCCGACCTTGGTGAGGAGTCCGGCGAAGACGGCGGTGACCGGCGCCGGAGCCGTGGGGTACGAGTCCGGGAGCCAGAACGACAGGGGGAAGACGGCCGCCTTGATCCCGAAGCCGAGCAGCAGCACCACGTGGAGCACCAGCTGCACGTCGGCGGGGAGCTCGGCGATGCGGATCGAGAGCTGCGCCATGTTGACCGTGCCGGTGGCGCCGTAGAGCAGGCCGATGGCCGAGAGGAAGAACACGCTCGAGACCAGGCTGACGACCACGTAGGTCGTGCCGGCGCGGATCCGCGGCGCGGTGCCGCCCAGGGTGATCAGCACGTAGCTCGCGGCCAGCAGGATCTCGAAGCCGACGTAGAGGTTGAAGAGGTCGCCCGCGACGAAGGCGTTGAGGATGCCCGCCGAGAGGATCAGGTAGGTCGGGTGGAAGATCGTGACCGGCGTCTCGCGGTTGCCGTCGACGAGGCCCTGGCCGACCGAGAACAGCAGGACGCCCAGCAGGGTGATCGAGGTGATCACGAGCATCAGCGCGGCGAGCGGATCGACGACCAGCACGATGCCCCACGGCGGCTCCCAGCCGCCCACGTAGACGGCGCTGCCGCCTCCGTCGCCGGTGAGGACCAGCACGAGCATCACCGAGGAGATCACCAGAACGCTCGAGAGCGTCACGATGTTCACGGTGATCTGCGCGCGCCGGTGGCGTCCGAGGATCAGCGCGACGGCCGCTCCCAGGAGGGGGAGGGTGACGACGAGCGGGATCAGGGCGTTCATCGGTCCTCCTTCCTGTCGTCGGTCATGGCGCTCTCCCCGTGCTTGGCGGCGGTGCCCTCGTCGCTGGACTCGAGCAGGACGTCGAGCGCCCGGTCGTCGGCGGTGGTCTGGGCCGAGATGCCCGCCGCGTCCTCGCGGACGGAGGCGTCGGTCTCGTCGTCCTCCACCTGGTCGGCGTTGGCGAGGCGCCAGCGCCGGTAGATCATCGCGAGGAGGAAGGCGGACACCCCGAAGGTGATCACGATCGCGGTGAGGATCAGCGCCTGCGGCAGCGGGTCGGCCATTT
Source organism: Rathayibacter sp. AY1A3 (assembly GCF_002930975.1). NCBI lineage: Bacteria > Bacillati > Actinomycetota > Actinomycetes > Micrococcales > Microbacteriaceae > Rathayibacter > Rathayibacter sp. AY1A3. Next base: position 6,123 of record NZ_PSTO01000021.1, read on the forward strand.
CGGCGGCGATCTGCTCGTAGGAGCGCCCGTCGTCGGTGACGAACGGCGCGATGCCCGAGCGGCCGGCCATCAGCAGGATGAGGATGTTGGTCGCGTTCCCGACGAGCAGGAACCCGATCAGGATGCGGGTGAGGCTGCGCTCGAGCATCTGGTAGACGCCCGCCGCGTACATCACCGCCATCACGACGACGAGGACGAGGGTGATGCTCATGCGCCGTCCCCCCTGCCCGGTCCGCCGACGACCGTGGAGCCGGTGGGGAGCGAGGTCTCGAGCCCGTCGACCGTGCCCTGGCCGGGGCCGGGGGTGCTGTCCGTCGAGTGCGTGACGCCGTCGCCCGAGGGGGAGCCCTGCTCGGCCTCCTCGCCGTGGCGGTCGACCTCGCCGCCGAGGCTGCGGAGGATGTCGAGGGCGAGGCCGATCACGATCAGGTACACCCCGATGTCGAAGAGGGTGGACGTGCCCAGGTGGAGCTCGCCCAGCACCGGCACCTCGAGGTCGAGCCAGCTCGACTCGAGGACCTCGAGGCCGAAGGCGAGGGAGGAGACGGCGGTGCCGACGGCGAAGAAGAGGCCGAGTCCGAGGACCTTGCCCGCGTCGATCGGCGCGGCCTCGCCGAGCTCGAAGCGGCCGCCGGCGAGGTAGCGCGCGACGAGGGCGAGACCGGCGAGCAGGCCGCCCGCGAAGCCTCCGCCCGGGGTGTTGTGACCGGTGAAGAGCAGGTAGACCGACACGATCATCGCGGGGTGGAAGAGCAGGCGCACCAGCACCTCGAGCACGATCGAGCGGTTCTCCGGCCGGAGCGTGCGCCCGGCGACGAGCCAGGAGCCGCGGTCGCCGTCGCGCTCGGCGTCGGCGGAGGAGGCGGTCAGGTCCATCGCGCGCTCGCGGCGGTCGTCGGCGCTCTGCGACTCGAGGCGGGGCGCGCCTCCGGCCCGGCTGGAGAGGAAGATCAGGCTCGCGACGCCGGTGGCGACCACGACGAGGACCGAGATCTCGCCCATCGTGTCCCAGGCGCGGATGTCGACGAGCAGGACGTTGACGATGTTGCGGCCCTTGCCCTCCTCGTAGGCGAGGCGGGGCAGCTCGGCCGAGATCGGCGTCGCGGTCCGGGCGCCGAGGGCGATGGTGGCGGCGAGGGCCATGACCGCTCCGACCGCGATGCCGATGACGGCGCGCAGGCGCTTGCGCATCGGCTGGTGCTTCGCGGCGATGCGGGTCGGGAGGCGGCGCAGCACCAGGACGAAGACCACGAGGGTCACCGTCTCGATCAGCGCCTGGGTGAGGGCGAGGTCCGGTGCACCCTGCAGGGCGAAGAGGGCCACCATCCCGTAGCCGGTGGCGCCGGCCAGCAGCACGGCGGCGACGCGGTTGCGGGCGATCGCGCACAGCACCGCCGCGAGGATCATCACGGCCGCGACCGCGAGCTGGCCCGGGCTGTCCCAGAAGACGAGATCGCCCGGCCAGGTGCGGTTGAGAGCGGCCGCACCGCCGACGCCGAGGACGAAGACCGCGAAGATCACCGTCAGGTAGCGGGGGAGCGAGCCGCGCTGGACGGACTCGGTGACCGTGCTGGCGACACGGTCGAGCCAGCGGACGGTGGCCCAGTAGCCCTCGGCGGAGTCGATCCGGTTGGGCAGCATCGACTGGGCGCGCGCGACGGCGACGCGCTTGGCGAAGAGGAGGAGTCCGACGGCGATCACGAGGGCGCTGAGTGCCAGCGCGGGCTCGAAGCCGTGCCAGAGCGCGAGGTGGTAGCCGCCGTGGTCGGAGGCCTCCGCGGCGGCGGCGAGCTCCGGGTCGGCGTCCGGAGCGGCGTAGGGGAGGGTGTCCGCGTAGACGGCGACGAGCGGGTCGAGCACGGAGGCGGCGATCCCGCCGATCACGCTGGCGGCGGCCAGCAGCACCGGGGCGGCGGTGAAGGTCCACGGCTCGGCGTGCAGGTGCGTGTCCTCGAGCCCCTTCTTGCGGGCGAAGGCGCCCCAGAAGAAGCGCGCGGAGTAGGCCACGGTGAGGATCGAGCCGAGGACGAGGCCGACCAGCGCGACCCAGGCCCAGAACGAGCCCTGCTCGATCGCCGAGATCAGGCTCGTGAACACGGCCTCCTTGGCGACGAAGCCCAGCAGCGGCGGGATGCCCGCCATCGACAGCACGCCGACGAGGGCGGCGCCCGCGAGCACCGGCGCCTGCCGTCCCAGGCCGCTGAGCTTGCGGAGGTCGCGCGTGCCGGCGCGGTGGTCGACGATGCCGACGGTGAGGAAGAGCAGCGCCTTGAAGAGAGCGTGGGCGACGAGCAGGGTCAGTCCGGCCAGCGCGGCGTCGCGCGAGCCGAAGCCGACGGCGACGGTCAGGAAGCCGAGCTGGCTGACGGTGCCGTAGGCCAGCACGAGCTTGAGGTCGTACTGCCGGAGCGAGCGCCAGCCGCCGACGAGCATGGTCCAGACTCCGACGCTCACCACCACGGGCAGCCAGACGGAGTCGTCGGCGAAGCCCGGCGCGAGGCGCGCGACGAGGTAGATGCCGGCCTTCACCATCGCGGCGGCGTGCAGGTAGGCGCTGACCGGCGTGGGAGCGGCCATCGCGGCCGGCAGCCAGAAGTGGAACGGCACCAGGGCCGACTTCGAGAACGCGCCGAGCAGCACGAGCACCAGGGCCGTCGACACGATCGGGCCGGAGGGGGCGGCGGCGACGATCCCGGAGAGGCTGGTGGTACCGGCCTGCACGATCAGGACGATGATCCCGACCAGCATCGCCAGCCCGCCGAGAGTCGTGACCAGGAGCGCCTGGAGCCCGGCACCCCGGCTCTCCTTGCGCCCGCTGTAGTGGCCGATGAGGAGGTAGGAGAGGACGCTCGTCGCCTCCCAGAAGACGAAGAGGATGATCACGTCGTCGGCCGTGACCAGCCCGTACATCACTCCGGCGAACGCGGACAGGAGCGCTGCGAACCGGCCCAGCGAGGGCTCGTCGCGGCTGAAGTACGTCGCGCAGTAGGCGAGGACCAGGGCGCCGACTCCGCTGACCACGAGGGCGAGGACGATCGAGAGCGCGTCCAGGCGGAAGGAGAGGGCGATGTCGAGCGCGGGGATCCACGGCACGGACTCGCGGATCTCGCCGCCGTCGAGGATCGTCGGCAGGGCGGTCGCGGTGGCGACGAAGCTCGCGGCCGGGATCAGCGCCAGCGCGTAGAACGTCTTCGGCCCGAATCGGTCCACCAGCCAGGGGGTCGCCACGGCGATCGCGAACGAGATCACGAGGATGAGGAGCATCACATGTTCCTCCCAAGGTGTACCCAGCGCATACGTCGGTCAAGAATAACGGAGGGCCCTCCCTCGGAACCTGAGTGCGCGGAGGCTTGACGGCCCAGTCGCGATCCGCCAGGGCTCTACCGTGGGGAGCATGGCCCGCTCGCTCCTGCCCGACCAGCTCTGCCGACTCCGCGTCCACGACCTCGCGACGGGGGAGTCGACGACCGTCTTCGAGTCCGACTCCGTCCTCGTGGAGGCGCCGAACTGGACTCCGGACGGCTCCGCCCTGATCGTGAACGGCGACGGCGGCCTCTTCCGGCTGCCGCTCGAGGGGGCGCCCGTGCTCGAGCCGATCCCGCTCGACGGGGTGCCGGCCGAGCTCAACAACGACCACGTGCTCGCCCCGTCCGGCGGGCTCGCCTACGTCTCGGCGCGCGACGGGCACCTCTACGCGGTCGAGCTCGACGGCTCCGCCCCCGCCCGCCGCCTGACCGCCGAGCGCGAGGGCGCGCGCTTCAAGCACTACCTGCACGGCGTCTCGCCCGACGGCGCGACCCTCGCGCTGATCGGCGGCGGCGACGCCTCCGGGCGGTGGCGGACCGACGTGTACACGATGCCGGCCGGGGGAGGCGCGCTCACCGCCCTGACCGACGACGAGCCGGCGGACGACGGCGTCGACGTCTCGGCCGACGGCCGCACCCTCGTCTTCAACTCCGAGCGGGCCGGGGGCGGGGCGCAGCTGTTCCGCATCGGCCTCGACGGCTCCGCGCTCTCCCGCCTGGTCGAGTCGGGCACGGTCGACTGGTTCCCGCACGAGTCGCCCGACGGCGCGCACCTGCTCTACCTCGCCTATCCGGAGGGGACGGCCGGCCACCCCGAGAACGTCGACGTCGAGCTGCGGCTGCTCGACCTCCCCGGGCGCTCGACGCTCGAGCCCGGCCGCGTGCTGGAGCGCCTCCACGGCGGGCAGGGGACGATCAACGTCTCCGGCTGGGCGCCGGACTCGACGCGCTTCGCCTACGCCGACTACCCGCGGCGCTGAGAGCCTGAGTCCTTGCCGCGCATGCGCGGGAGGGGGATCGATCGGGGCGGGGTGCGGGTCTTGAATCGGGGGATGAGCATCGACAGCGCAGCATCCTCCTCCGTCACCCGCTCGCCGCTCGGCGACTCCGGCATCGACGTCTTCCCGCTCTCGCTCGGCGGCAACGTCTTCGGCTGGACCGCGGGCCGGCAGACCTCCTTCGACGTCCTCGACGGCTACACGGCCGCGGGCGGCGACTTCATCGACACCGCCGACGCCTACTCCGCCTGGGTCCCGGGCAACACGGGCGGCGAGTCCGAGACGATCATCGGCGAGTGGCTCGCGCAGCGCTCGGGGGACCGGGACGACGTGGTGATCGCGACGAAGGCGGGCCGCCACCCGCAGTTCACCGGCCTCGCGCCCGACACCGTGCGCGCGGCCGCCCGCGCCTCCCTCGAGCGCCTCGCGACCGACCGGATCGACCTCTACTACGCCCACTTCGACGACGAGGCCGTGCCGATGGCCGACATCGCCGCCGTGTTCTCCGAGCTCGTGGACCAGGGCCTCGTCCGCGCGATCGGAGTGTCGAACTTCAGCGCCGAGCGCGTCGCGGAGTGGCTGCGCATCGCGGGCGAGGAGGGCCTGCACTCGCCCGTCGCGCTGCAGCCGCACTACAACCTCGTGGAGCGCGGGATCGAGGCCGACCTGCTGCCCCTCGCCCGCGAGGCGGGGCTGGCCGTCGTCCCCTACTCCGCCCTGGCGTCAGGATTCCTGACCGGCAAGTACCGCGACGGATCGACGCCCGAGGGCCCGCGCGCCGACGGCGCCTCCCGCTACCTCGACGGCCGCGGCCGCCGGGTGCTGGCGGCGCTCGATGCGGCGGCGGAGGCGCACGGCGCCGAAGTGGCGACGGTGGCGCTCGCGTGGCTCCGCTCGCAGCCCGGAGTGGTCGCGCCGATCGCCAGCGCCCGCGTGATGGAGCAGCTGCCGGCGCTGATCGCCTCGGCCTCCCTCGAGCTGAGCGCCGAGGAGCTCGCCGCGCTCGACGAGGCGAGCCGGGCGTAGCCGCAGACGGGCGGCCGCGGGGGCGCGTCCCCCGCGGTCATCGACGCTCCGCGGAGGTGCTATCGTCTAACGGTGCCAAATCGCGGGCACGCCCCGAGAGGGGCTGTCAGACCCGCAGGTGCGCCCCCTTAGCTCATTGGTAGAGCACTTCCTTGGTAAGGAAGAGGTAGTGGGTCCGATTCCCACAGGGGGCTCCGTTCCCCGCAGGCCAGACCTGCGAAGAACGCGCGGCGGGGTAGCTCAGGTGGTTAGAGCACACGGCTCATAATCGTGGTGTCGCGGGTTCAAGTCCCGCTCCCGCTACAGCGAGAAGGCCCCGGTTCGCGCGTCGAGCCGGGGCCTTCGGCGTTCCCGGACGAGGTCCTGCCCGCGGGCGAGGTCTCAGACCGCGCAGCCCGCGAAGAGCACGTCGTCCGAGGAGACCAGGTCCTCCAGGGTCAGCAGACGGTCGAGGTCGTGGCCGGCGGCCAGGGCGTTCGCGCGCTCCGGTGCGGTCTGGGGGGCGAGGCGCCCCTCCATGACCCCGCCGAGGGCGCGGACGGCGCACGCGGCGACCACTCCCTCCGGGGTGCCGCCGATGCCGAGGACGAGGTCGACGCGGCCCGCGGGATCGGCCGCCTCGATCGCGACCGACACGTCGCCCTCGCCGCGCAGCTCGAGCGCGACCCCGGCCGCGCGCAGAGCCTTGATGAGCCCGGAGTGACGCGGCTTGTCGAGCACGACGACGACCAGCTCCGCGACGGGCTTCCCGAGCGCCGCCGCCAGCCGTGCGGCGTTCTCGGCGGGAGGGAGGTCGAGCGAGACGGCGCCCCGGCCCGCTCCGGAGCAGACCAGCTTGTCCATGTAGAACACGTCGCGCGGGTCGAACAGCGTGCCTCGCGGGGCCAGCGCGATCACGCTCACCGAGCCGGGGAGCCCCTCCGCCGTCAGCCGGGTGCCGTCGAGCGGATCGACCGCCACGTCGCAGGAGGGAGCGGAGGCGCGGCCGAGGCGCTCGCCGTTCGCGAGCATCGGGGCCTCGTCCTTCTCGCCCTCGCCGATCACGACGACGCCGTCGAACGGAGCGTCGGCCAGCACGGCGCGCATCGCCGCGACCGACGCCTCGTCCGCCGCGATCTTGTCGCCGCGCCCGTACCAGCCGCGCGCCGCCTCGGCCGCCGCGCGCACGGCGGCGGCCACCGCCTCCTGCAGCTCGGCCGGGTAGGCGGGCGACGCGATCAGCCGCAGGCCGCTCATGCGCGCGCGGGCTGAGCGGTCGCGGTGCGGACCAGCCGCTCCAGGGTGCGCAGGCCGTCGGAGGAGAGCACCGACTCCAGGTGCCCCTGCACCGACGCGACGTGCTCGCCGCGCAGGGCGTTGACCACTCCCGTCTCCGGATCGACCGACACCTCGAGCCCCAGCCGGGGCGTGCGCGCGACGCCGGGTGCGACGGAGGAGAAGGTGTTGTAGAAGCCGATCGCGGCGTCCTCGCCGAACACGTCCACCGCCAGGCGCACGCCCTGGCGGGGCGCGGGCAGCGGCTCGACCGGGAGGCCCGCCAGCAGCGACAGCATCTGGTGGCTGAGGCAGACGGCGAGCATCGGCCGCTCCGCCTCGAGGCGCGTGGTCATCAGCGAGCGCAGGTGCGCGATCCGCGGCTCGGACTCGTCGCGGGGGTCGCCCGGGCCGGGGCCGAAGACGACGAGGTCGTCGCTCAGCACGTCGGCGACCTCCGACCAGCGCTCGACCCGGGCGTCCATCCCGAGGTGGCGCAGCTGGTGGGCGAGCATCGTCGTGAACTGGTCCTCGTTGTCGACGATCAGCGCGGTGTGCCCGGCGAGGCCGGCGATGTGCTCGGGCGCCTGGGGTCGGAGCCAGAACGAGGCGAGCCGCTCGTTGCGCGCCTCGAGCGCCTCCTGCACGCCCGGCTGCGCGTTCAGGTCGATGGCCGGCGGCACCTCGCGGTGCGGCAGCAGGCCGAGGGCGGAGAGGACGCCCGACGCCTTCGCGCGCGTCTCGGCGACCTCGCCCTCGGGGGTGGAGTGGCGCACGAGCGTCGCGCCGGCCGGCACGGTGAGGCGGCCGTCCGCGCGGAGGTAGGCGGTGCGGATGAGGATGGGGGCGTCGACCGTGTAGCCGTGCTCCTCCGGCTCGAAGAGGGCGAGCACGCCGGAGTAGTAGCCGCGCGGCTCCTTCTCGTACTCGGCGATCACGGCGCACGCGTTCTCCATCGGCGAGCCGGTGACCGTGGGCGCGAACATCGTCAGCCGCAGGACCTCGCGCACGTCGAGTCCGGTGCGGCCCTCGAGCAGGTACTCGGTGTGGCTGAGTCGCGACATCTGCTTGAGGAACGGCCCGAGGATGCGGCCGCCGTCCGGGCAGACCGCGCTCATCATCTTCATCTCCTCGTCCACGACCATGAAGAGCTCCTCGCTCTCCTTGACGTCGGCGAGGAACGCGAGCACCTCCTCCCCGGTGGGTCCGGCCGCGGGGTGGCGGAAGGTGCCGCTGATCGGGTTCATCATGGCGACGCCGTCGCGCACCGAGACGTGGCGCTCGGGGGTCGCGCCGACGGCGGTGACCGTCTGCGCGCCGTCGACGCCGGGGGTGTGGATCGCGAAGGTCCAGTACGCGCCGGACTCGTCGGTGAGCAGGCGGCGGAACCAGGCCAGGACCGCCTCGACGGGCGGCGCGTCGGTCTGCGCGACGAAGGCGCGGTTGATGACGAAGTTGGCGCCCTCGCCGCGGCCGATCTCGTCCTCGATCACCCGGCGGACGATGTCGGCGTACTCGTCGTCCGGCACGTCGAAGCCGCGCTCCTCGACCGGGATCTCCCGCTCGGGCAGGAGCCGCAGCACCTCGGCCAGGGGGACGCTCTCGCGCTCGCGCACCACGAGGTTGCGCAGCGGGGCTCCGTCGTCCTTCGCCGCGAAGCCGCGCTCGCGCACCTGCCGGTAGGGCACGAGGGTCAGCACGTCGTCGCCGTCGAGCGGGATGTCGGCCAGGCCCTCGACGTCGAGCACGTCGCCCGTGAACACGTCGACGGCGTCGCGGCCCTGGCGGAGGACCACCGCGAACGGCAGCGTCCCGTCGGAGGCGAGGATGCGGGAGAGGAGCGAGGTCATCGTGGTCCTTGTATCGGGTCGTGCCCCACCCGGGCCCTGACATGCAGAACGACCGCCCGGAGGAGGCGGTCGCGTGCGAGGGGTCTGCGCGTCGGTCCGCCTAGGAGGCGGGCCACCAGGGGCTTCGGATCGACGTGCGCACGCCGCGAGTCTAGGGGAGAGCCGGGCAGCGGCCAAGCGGTGTCAGGCGGCCGGCCGCTCGGTCGGCTCGCCCCGCAGGGTCCGGAGCAGGAGGGTCGCGCCGGCCGTCGCGGCGGGGGTGGCGACGACCGCGCCCCCGGGGACGAGGAACGCCAGGTAGACGGCGATGCCGAAGCCGAGCGAGACCGCGCGGTGCTCGCCGAGGAGGCGGCGGCGGTCGCGGAGGGAGAGCCCCCGGGCGTCGCCCGCGAACCCGGTCAGCTCGAGCGCGAGGGCCCTCCCGCCGACCAGGGCGCCCGCGCCGAGGCCGACGATCGAGCCGACCACCGGCACCAGGCCCAGCAGCACCAGGACCACGCCGATCCCGAGGGAGGTGGCGACCAGCACGGCGGAGTCGCGGAGGCCGCGGCCGACCCCCTGCCAGAAGGTGCTCTCGCGCTCGTCGGGCACGCCGCCGAGGTCGTCCTCGACCCGCCGCCAGATCCGCTCGTAGAAGGGGTCGCCGACCAGCAGGGTCACCGCGGCGAAGAGGACCACGCCGAGGGCGAGCACGGCGCCGACCACCGCGATCGAGAGCACCAGGCGGACGGTGGCGGCCGTGCCCTCGTCCCAGCCGCCGGCGAACGGGGTGAGCGCGGTCACCGCGTCCTGCACCCGCGTGAGCACCAGGACCAGTACGCCGACGAAGACCAGGCCGACGATCAGGGGCGGGATCGCGCCGAGGAGCATCGCCCGCGGCGAGCGGACCCAGGTGCGGAAGCCGCGGAGGAAGAGCCGGGCACCGAGGCCGAGATCGCGGAGGACGCTCATCCCCCGATCCTCGCAGGTGGGTCCGGGTCGGGGGTCCGGCAGAACGCCCGACCGCACGGGGCGCGGAGCCTCAGACCCGCTCGAACGGAGCGAGCAGCCCCGCCATCGCCTTCGTCCGCGGCGCGGCGTACTCGTCGCGCCGCGAGGTGCTGACGCCCATCGCGACGAGCCCCTCCACCAGGCGCACCGCCGAGGCGACGCCGTCGATCACGGGTACGCCCAGCTCCCGTGAGAGGTCGCGGCACAGGTCGGCCATGCCCGCGCAGCCCAGCACGATCGAGTCGGACCCGTCGACGGCCAGCGCTGCGGTGCACTCCGCCAGGATCGCGCGGCGGGCGTCGGAGCGGGGGTCGTCGAGCTCGAGCACCGGGATGTCGCAGGCGCGCACCTGGCGGCAGGCGTCGCCGAACCCGGCGCGGCGGGCGATGTCCCAGGCGCGGCCGCTGGTGCGCGAGAGCGTGGTGACCACGCTGAAGCCCCGGCCGACGAGCGCGGCCATGTGCATGGCGGCCTCGGCGATCCCCACGACCGGGCCGCTCGCGATCTCGCGCGCGGCGTCGACGCCCGGGTCGCCGAAGCACGCGATGACCGCGCCGTCGCTGCCGGCCGCCTCCGCCCGGGCGATCTCGTGCAGGACGCCGGGCACGGCGAGCGCCTCGTCGTAGTGGCTCTCGATCGACGCCGGACCCATCGGCGGGGTGACGGCCGTGATCTCGGTGCCGAGCGAGGCGGCGGAGCGGGCGGCCCGGCCGATCGCCGCGGTCATCGCAGTGCTGGTGTTCGGGTTGACGACGGTGATGCGCATGGTGGTTCCTCGCTTCGGGTGCCGGGAGGGGGAGGGGCCCGCCCGGCCGCCGGTCCGCGGGATGCGGAGCGGCCGGAGCGGGTCCCTCCTCCGTGCCGGCCGGATCAGACGGTCGAGCCGTCGCTGACGTTCTCGAGGTCCTCGTCGAGGCGCCCGATCCGCGGCGCGCGCCGCTCGAGCACGGCCATCGCGACGAATCCGAGCCCGCAGCCGAGGAACCAGCTGTAGTCGCCGAGCCAGGTGAACTCCGCGCCTCCCGCCTCCGCGATCCAGCGCGGCACGAGCACCGAGGCGACGGAGGGGACTCCGCCGATCACGGTCGCCCAGACGGCGTTGGGGTTGAAGCCGCGCGAGAACCAGTAGCGGCCCTTCTCGCTCATCGTGTAGAGGTCGTCCACCCAGACGCGCTGGCGGCTGATCAGGTAGTAGCCCGCGATGAGGACGCCGAACAGCGGTCCGATCAGCGCGCCGAGGATGCCGAGCGTGTAGTGGATGGCGGTGTCGTTCGAGTACCAGTTCCACGGGGTGAGCAGCACCGAGCCGACGGCGGCGATCATGCCGCCCATCCGCCAGCTGATCTTCTTCGGGTTGACGTTGGAGAAGTCGAACGCGGGGGAGATGAAGTTGGCGACGATGTTGATGCCGATCGTCGCGATGACGAAGGTGAGCCCGCCGAGGAGCACGGCGAACCAGGTGTCGATCCGCTCGACGGTCTCGATCGGGTCGGTGATCAGCTCGCCGAAGACCGGCACGGTCGCCGACGCGGTGATCACGGTGAGGAGGGAGAAGAAGAGGAAGTTGATCGGGAGGCCGAGCAGGTTGCCGCGCTTCACGGCGCCGTAGCTGCGGGCGTACCGGGAGAAGTCGCCGAAGTTGAGCATCGGGCCCGAGAAGTAGGAGACGACCAGGGCGACGGCCGAGATCATCACCGGCACCGCGGCGGCGAGGTCGAGCGGCTCGCCGGAGCCGAGGGTGAGCGAGATGTTCTCCCAGCCCGCCTGCGACACCAGGTAGACGGCCAGCACGAGCATCACCACGTAGACCGCCGGTCCCGCCCAGTCGATGAAGCGGCGGATCGACTCCATGCCCCGCCAGAACAGCGCGGCCTGCGCGACCCAGAGGATCGCGTAGGAGAGGTAGCCCAGGGCCGAGAGGCCGAGGAACGACGCCTCGGGCGTGTTCAGGGCGGCCATGCCCGGGAAGAACTTGAGGAAGACGATGTTCAGCGACTGCGCCGCCAGGTAGGTCTGCACGCCGTACCAGGCGATCGCGATCAGTCCGCGGATGATCGCCGGGATGTTCGCGCCGCGGATGCCGAAGATCGCCCGGTTGATGACGGGGTAGGGCACGCCGGTGACCTGGCTGGGCTTGGCGACGAGGTTGCAGAAGACCTGCGCGATCACGATGCCCACCACCAGGGCGACGAGCACCTGCCAGCCGGCCAGGCCCAGCGCGAAGAGCGAGCCCGCGGTCACGTACCCGCCGACGCTGTGCACGTCCGACATCCAGAACGCGAAGATGTTGTAGCTCGACCAGCGCTGCTTCCGGAGCGGGGCGAGGTCCTCGTTGGAGAGGCGGTCGTCGTAGCCGGCGCTCGCCGCGACGGCGGGATCCGGATCGACGGGAGGAGCGGTGACTCGGGGTGCGGTGACTCGGTCGGACATGGGTGGATCCACCTCTCGGGCGGTCGTGCGCAGAGCGGCACGGAGCGGATGTGTCAGGGTGGTCGGGACGTCCGGCCGAGGAGGCGGGGCGTCGCGGAGAGCGTTCCGAGTGAAGTGATCACTTCACGCGGGCCACGCTACGAGTCGGGAGGCCGCCGCTCGTTTCGGCTCCGTTACGGCTGTGTGACGATCCGCGAGAGGGGACGGGCCATGCCCTCCGACGACACCGCGCCCGACGAGGCGGCCGCCCGGGCGATCGCGGACGGGGCCGGACTCGGCGCGAGACTGCGGGAGCTGCGGCTCTCGGCGGGCCTGTCGCTGAAGGCACTCGCCGGGCGACTCGGCATCTCCGTGAGCGCCGTCTCGCAGATCGAGCGCGGAGCCATGCAGCCCTCGGTCGGCCGGCTGATCGCCCTCGTGGACGCGCTGGGGGTCCCGCTGTCCGCCGTGTTCGACCAGGGCGCGTCGGCGCCGGTCGAGACCGAGGTCGTCCGGGCGCGCGAGTCGGCGCCCGTGGCGCTCGAGGGCGGAGTGCTGTTCCGCCGTCTGGCGCCGCGTCCGCTGGACGCCGTCGACTTCTTCGAGTCGACCTACCCGCCGGGCTCGACCTCGACGGCGCACCGGCAGCTGCTCCGCCACGACGGGTTCGAGATGGGGACGGTGACGCTCGGAGAGCTGACGGTCGAGTTCGAGGACGAGTCGGTCGTCCTCGGGCCGGGCGACGCCATCACGTTCCCGTGCGAGCGGCCGCACCGCATGGTCAACACGGGCTCGACCACGGCGATCGCGACCTGGCTGATCGTCCACCGCTGACACCGCGCCGGTGCTTCGTGCCGGACCCCTGGCGGCACCACCTGCGTATGGGACCCTGGTCCTCGCTCCTCCACAACGGGCGGACGACCGTCTCCTGTCCACACCCCGGTCGGGATCGGGGCGCGGCGGGCCCTCGGTGTCGGTACCGCCTGGTGGGCTGGTCTCCTCGACCGAGGGGTGCGGAACGTGGAGGAGCGGATGGACGGCAGGAACGACGAGGGGTGCCCGCGCTGGTGCGCGGGCGAGCACGACGAGCTGGTCGCGGCGGGGGAGCGGCTGCACCGCTCCGCGGCGAGCTCGCTCCCGGTGGTGCTCTGGGCGGGCCGAGACGGGGCCGCGGGCGCGACGGTGCACGTCTCCCTGTGCCGCCCGGGGGAGTCGGGGGAGGACAGGCTCCGCTTGGAGGCCGACGGGCTCGGCGAGGTCGACCTCGATCTCAGCTCGGGGTCGCGGCTGGCCGGCGCGGTGCTCCGGCTACTCGGCGCCGCGTGAGGTGCGCGGCGGGTCGGGCGGCAGGAGGTCCGTCAGCTCGATCTCGAGCGCCTCGCAGAGCGCGAGGAGGGTGTGCAGCGTGGGGTTCGCGGGCGAGCCGGGCTTCGACTCGCCCTTCTCGAACTTCTGGTAGGTGTAGCCCGCGAGCCCGGCCGCGTGGGCGATCCGCTCCTGGCTGGCGCCCTTGGCGATGCGGGCCCGGTGCATGTTGGTGCCGAGCTCGCGGGCGTAGGTCGCCCAGTCGCGCTCGGGAGTGGGTGTCGACATGCCCGCCAGCTTCGGAGAAGTTCGGCCGCGGGTCAGCCATACACGGATGGGAAATTCCCGGTGGTCATACCCGGGTGACCACAGGCGGCGCCTCCGGAGCCCCGAGGGCCCCGCGACGGCAGCGCCTAGTATGGCCGGGTGCCAGTGAACCCCGAACTCGTCGGGCGCGTCTTCGCGCCCACGGAGCCCTATCAGGTGGGGCGCGAGAAGGTGCGCGAGTTCGCCCGCGCCGTCTCCGCGACCTCCCCCCTGCACCACGACGTCGAAGCCGCCCGCGCCGCCGGGCACCCCGACCTCGTCGCTCCGCCCACCTTCGCCGTCGTCGTGCAGGAGTTCACGCTCCAGCAGCTGCTCGCCGAGCCCGACGGCGGGATCGACTTCAGCCGCGTCGTGCACGGAGACCAGCGCTTCGTGCTGTCCCGTCCGGTCGTGGCCGGCGACGAGCTGACCGCGACCCTCTCGGTCGCCGCCATCAAGAAGCTCGGCGCCCACTCGATGGTCACCACCGAGTCCCGCATGGTCGACGCGAGCGGCGAGCACGTCGTCACCGCGATCTCGACCCTCGTGGTCAGGGGAGACGAATGAGCACCGCACTGCCCGCTCTCGCCGAGCTGAGCGTCGGCCAGGTCGTCGCCGAGAGCCGCTTCCCGATCGACCGCGGCACCCTGGTGCGCTACGCGGGCGCCTCGGGCGATTTCAACCCCATCCACTACCGCGACGACGTCGCCGCCGAGGTCGGCCTGCCCGGCGTGCTCGCGCACGGCATGCTCACGATGGGCACCGCGGTGCAGGTCGTCGTCGACTGGGTCGGCGACCCCGGACGCGTGGTCGACTACCAGGTGCGCTTCACCCGCCCCGTCGTGGTGGACCCGCGCGACGGCGCCGCGATCGACGTGGTCGCCAGGATCGGTGCTGTGAACGCCGAGGAGGGCTGGGTCCGCGTCGACCTCGCCGTCTCGGTCGAGGGCCAGTCCGTCCTCGGCAAGGCCCAGGCACGGGTCCGACTCGCGTGACCTCCGCGCCGCTGCTCTCCGCCCTGACCACCCTCCGCGTCGGCGGACCCGCCGAGCGCCTCGTCGAGCCCGCCACCGAGGCGGAGCTGGTCGAGACGCTCGTCGGCCTGTGGTCGGACGACGAGCCGTGGCTGCTGCTCGGCGGCGGCTCCAACCTCCTCGTGGGCGACGACGGGGTCGAGGGCACGGTCGTGCGCGTGCGCACCACCGGCGTCGAGCGGCTCCCCTCCGACGAGCCGGGGCGCGTGCTCCTGCGGGTCCAGGCGGGCGAGTCGTGGGACGGCCTCGTCGCGACGACCGTGGAGCGCGGCTGGGCGGGCCTCGAGGCCCTCAGCGGCATCCCCGGCACGGTCGGTGCGTCGCCCGTGCAGAACATCGGCGCCTACGGCCAGGAGCTCTCGGACACGCTGGTCGCGGTCGACTTCCTCGACGAGGGCGCGCGCGAGCCCGTCCGGCTGACGGCGGAGGAGATGCAGTTCGCCTACCGCACCTCCGTGATCAAGCAGGGCCGCCGGGGCGCGGTGCTGGCCGTCGAGTTCGCGCTCGAGGAGGTCGGCGCCGAGGGCGACGGCACTCCCGTCGCCTACGGTCAGCTGGCGTCGGCGCTCGGAGTCGCTCTCGGCGACCGCGTGCCGCTCGCGCGGGTGCGCGAGACCGTCCTGGCGCTGCGCGCGGGCAAGGGCATGGTCCTCGATCCGGAGGACCCGGACACCGCGAGTGCCGGCTCCTTCTTCACCAATCCCCTCGTCACGAGCGCGTTCGCCGACTCCCTGCCGCCCGAGGCGCCGCGCTGGCCGGTCGAGCCGACGGCGGAGGCGCCCGTCATCACTCCGCTCGCCGCGGTCGAGGCCGGAGCGCCCGTCGGGCTGCCCGTGCCGCCCCGCGCCGACGGCCTGGTGAAGCTCAGCGCCGCGTGGCTGATCGAGCACGCCGGCGTCTCGCGCGGCTTCGCCCTGCCCGGATCGCGGGCCGCCGTGTCGAGCAAGCACACCCTCGCCCTGACCAACCGCGGAGGAGCGACGGCCGAGCAGGTCGCCGAGCTCGCCCGGTACGTCCAGGGCCGCGTCCTGGCGGAGTTCGGCGTGCTGCTGCACCCCGAGCCCGTGGTGGTCGGCACCGCGGTCTGAGTCCGCGCGGTCTGCGCCCGCAGGCGCCGCGCGCCCGGGGACGAGCGCCCTCCGGCCGCGGCCTCCTCCGGCTCAGCTGTCGCGGCGGATCCAGCGGAAGCCGAAGCGGCAGGCGACGAGCCCCACGACGAGCCAGATCCCGAGCACCAGCGCGACGCCGCCGAGGTCCCAGGACCCGTTCACCTCCGCCTCCTCGAATCCGCTCGGCAGGAACACGGCGCGCATGCCCTGCGCGATCCACTTGAGCGGGAAGACGCTCGCCGTGTTCTGCAGCCAGTCCGGCAGCGTCGTGAACGACAGGTACGACCCCGAGATGAACTGCAGCACGAGCAGCGGCGGCACGATCACGGCGGTCGCGCTCTTGCCCGAACGGGGCAGCGCGGAGACGGCGATGCCGAGGATGGCCGACGTCGCGACTCCTGCCAGGTAGACCCAGGCGAAGGTCGCCCAGCGCCCGCTGTCGGTGGGCAGCTCGACCGAGAACACCGTCGCCGCGACGAGGAGCAGCAGGGCCGTCTGCGCGAGGCTCGTCACGAGCACCTGGCCGAACTTGCCGATGAAGTAGCTGAAGACCGGCAGCGGTGCTCCCGCGAGGCGCTTGAGCGTGCCGTCGCCGCGCTCGACCGCGATGTCGACGCCCAGGTTCTGGACGCCCGAGAGCAGGATCCCGGCCGCGGCCAGGCCCGGCACGTAGTACTCCGCCATCGGGATGCCCGGGTCCTGCGGGTTCGCCTGCATCACCGCGGTGTCGCCGAACGCGACCGAGAAGATCGTCAGGAGCAGCACCGGGAAGAGGAAGGTGAAGAACACCTGGTCCGGAGCGCGGAAGTACGAGCGGATCTCGTAGCGGGCCCGGGCGAGTCCGAGGCGGACGGTGCGTCCCGGGCCGGTGGAGAGGGTGCGGGGGCGGGTGGCGACGGCGGTCACGCGGGCTCTCCGATCAGGTCGACCGCGTCGCGGTCCTCGCGGATGAGGTCGAGGTAGATGTCCTCGAGGCTGGGGCGGACGACCTCGAGGGCCGTCGGCTCACCGATCCGGGAGTGCAGCTCGGCGACGGTCCGGGCGGGCTCGGTGGTGCGCAGCCGGTGCAGCACGCCGTCCTCGCGCCACTGCACGATCGGGACGCGCGCCTCGTCCCCTCCGATCGCGCTCATCGGGCCGATGGCCAGGAGCCGCCCGCCGGAGATCACGGCGGCGCGGTCGCCCAGGCGGGCGGCCTCGTCGAGGTAGTGGGTGGTGAGCAGGATGGTCGTGCCCTCGCTCTTGAGCAGAGCGATCAGGTCCCAGAAGGAGTGGCGGGCCTCGGGGTCGAAGCCCGTGGTGGGCTCGTCGAGGAACACCAGCTCGGGGCGGCCGATGATGCCGAGGGCGACGTCGACGCGGCGGCGCTGGCCGCCCGAGAGGCGCCCGATGCGCGAGCGGGCCTTGGACGTCAGCCCGACGGCCTCGATGGTCTCGTCGACGTCGCGCGGTCGCGGATAGAGGCTGGCGAAGTGCGCGATCTGCTCGCGGACCGTCGCGTTGCCGGACTCGCCGCTGGACTGCAGGACGATCCCCAGACGCGCCTTCCACGCCAGGTCGCCGTGGCGCGGGTCGACCCCGAGCACCGACACCTCGCCGCCGGAGCGGTCGCGGTAGCCCTCGAGGATCTCGATGGTCGTCGACTTCCCGGCGCCGTTGGGGCCGAGGAGCGCGAAGGTCTCGCCCCGGTGGATGTCGAAGGAGACTCCCGCGACCGCCGGAGCGCCCCCGTAGTCCTTCCGCAGGTCGCGGACTCGGACGGCGTGGTCTTCGCTCATCGTCACAGCGTGCCCTGTCGCACCCCTCCGGCGACAGTGATCCCCGATTTCCGCCTCCCTCTTGCCCTCCCCGCCCCGAGATGCCAGGCAGCCCTCACCTGTCGGACAGGCCCGTCGCAGTATCCGCCGGTCACCGTGCGGCACGGTCGAGCGGCGACCGGCGTGTCAGCGGATCGTCCGCGGGACGCGTCCCGCTCTCTGCGACGCACCCCCGTCGTCGAGCCGCCGCTGCCGATCGACGGCGCAGGCGGAGGAGGGCTAAACGGTGCCGAAGAGCTGCTGCAAGCGGCGCACGCCCTCGAGGAGCGCGTCGTCGCCGAGGGCGTAGGACAGGCGGAGGTAGCCGCTCGGTCCGAAGGCCTCGCCGGGGACGGTGGCGACCTCGGCCTGCTCGAGGATGAGGTCGGCGAGCTCGAGGGAGGTCGTCGGGGTGGTGCCGTTCCACTCGCGGTTCAGGAGCCCGTTCACGTCGGGGTAGACGTAGAACGCGCCGCCGGGGGTGGGGCACTCGATCCCGTCGATCGCGTTCAGCTCGGCGACGATGGTGCGGCGGCGGCGGTCGAAGGCCAGGCGCATCTCCTCGGCCGGCTCCTGCGGGCCGGTGAGGGCGGCGATCGCGGCGCGCTGCGAGATGTTCGAGACGTTGCTCGAGAGGTGCGACTGCAGGTTCGAGGCGCCCTTGATCGCGTCGGCCGGGCCGACCATCCATCCGACGCGCCAGCCGGTCATCGCGTAGGTCTTCGCGACGCCGTTGACGAGGATCGTCCGGTCGCGCAGGGCCGGCACCGCCTCGACGATCGAGGTCGCGTGCTCGAGCGGGCTCGCGTCGTCCTGGTCGCCGGTGGAGTAGACGAGGTTCTGGTAGATCTCGTCGGCGATGATCCAGAGGCCGTGCTCCTCGGCCCACTCGCCGATCTCGCGGGTCTGCTCGGCCGAGTAGACGGCGCCGGTGGGATTGGAGGGGGAGACGAACAGGAGCACCTTGGTGCGCTCGGTGCGCGCGGCCTCCAGCTGCTCGACGGTGACCAGGTAGCCCTGGTCGGCGCCCGCGAACACGTCCACCTGCACGCCGCCGGCGAGCTTGATCGCCTCGGGGTAGGTGGTCCAGTACGGGGTCGGCACCAGCACCTCGTCGCCGTCGTCGAGGAGGGTCTGGAAGGCCTGGTAGACGGCCTGCTTGCCGCCGTTGGTGACCACGACCTGCGAGGGGTCGACGGCCCATCCGGAGTCGCGCGCCGTCTTCTCAGCTATGGCAGCGCGGAGGTCGGGGAGGCCCGCCGCGGGGGTGTAGCGGTAGTTCCTCGGGTCGAGCACGGCGGCCGAGGCGGCCTCGACGATGTGCTCGGGAGTGAGGAAGTCGGGCTCGCCGGCGGCGTAGGACACGACCGGGCGGCCCTGGGCCTGGAGAGCCTTCGCCTTGGCGTCGACCTTCAGAGTGGCGGACTCGGCGATGGCGGCGATGCGGGCGGAGATGCGCGTGGTGGAGGACACGACGGCCAGCGTATCCTGCGCGCGCACGGGGCTCCGAGGCCCCCCGCCGCTCGGCTGGACACGCCCTGCGGGTCCACGTACACTCGTCCGAGGTAGTCGATCTCTGCCCTCATCCACAGCGCCCGCGAGGGTCGCGGCGGTGGGGCGGCGGGTCGGTCTCCTCCTCGGATGCTCGCAACGGCATCCATAGGGCGGTGGCTCAATTGGTAGAGCAGCGGTCTCCAAAACCGCAGGTTGCAGGTTCGAGCCCTGTCCGCCCTGCACATCGATGCCCGTCGCACGCGGTCCCCGCGACGCTGCGGTCATCGGTCCAGGGCCGCCCATGACGGGCGGTCGGCCACACCGGAGGTTCCGGTGCGGGAAAGGTGCGTGCAGGTGGCCGGGAAAGCAGTCGACGAGCCGAGCGAGGACGTCGTCGCGATCGCCAATCAGCAGCGAGCCGCGCGGCGCAACCCGTTCGCGCGCATCGCCCTCTTCATCCGGCAGGTCATCGCCGAGCTGAAGAAGGTCGTGACGCCCACCCGCAAGGAGCTGGGCAACTACGTCGTGGTCGTGCTGATCTTCGTCGTCATCATGATGGCGCTGGTGTCCTTCCTCGACTGGGTGTTCGCCCTGGCCGTGACGTACGTGTTCGGCACACCCGCCGCCTGACCCGAGAGCATCCGGGCCGCGCGAGCGGAGGGTGCCGGCGACAGCGGGACGCGCCCCGAGGGGCGCGACCGATCGATCGAGAGAGAGTTGTGACGAGTGTCTGACAGAAACCGCGACGACGTCGACTGGGCGACGGCTGCCGAGCAGTCGTCGGAGGTCGAGGAGGAGCAGGAGGGCGACGTCCAGTCGCAGGCTGAGGACGCCGTCGAACCCGCCGAGCAGGGTGCACTGAGCATCATCGACGAGAACGAGTCCGAGGACGACCTCGCCTCCGACCTCGAGGCCGCGCTGGACGCCATCGGCTCCGTCGACGACCCCGAGGCCGACTCCGCGGTCGACGAGGCCGCGCACATCGACACCGTCGAGGAGGCCGAAGCGGCCCTCGAGGCCGTCGAGGACGAGGCCGAGGTCGCCGCCGAGGACGCCGAGGCCGCCGGTGAGGACCTCGCCGACATCGACCCGTACGAGGCCTTCCGCACCGAGCTGCGCGGCAAGCCGGGCAAGTGGTACGTCATCCACTCCTACGCCGGCTTCGAGAAGCGCGTGAAGTCCAACATCGAGAACCGCAAGGTCTCGCTCGAGGCCGAGGACTACATCTTCGAGGTCCAGGTCCCGATGGAGGACGTGGTCGAGATCAAGAACGGCCAGCGCAAGATGGTCACCCGCGTGCGCATCCCCGGCTACGTGCTGGTGCGCATGGACCTCAACGAGGACTCGTGGTCGGTCGTCCGCCACACGCCGGGCGTCACCGGCTTCGTGGGCAACGCCCACAACCCGACCCCGCTGCGCTTCGAGGAGGCCTTCACGATGCTGAAGAGCCTCGTCGAGATCAAGGACGTCGCCCCCTCGAAGACCTCCGGTGCCAAGGGCCAGAAGCAGGCCCAGCGCGTGCTGCCCGCCGAGGTCGACTTCGAGATCGGCGAGACCATCACCATCAAGGAGGGCTCGTTCGCGGGTCTTCCCGGCTCGATCAGCGAGATCAAGCCCGAGAGCGGCAAGCTCACCGTGCTCGTCTCGCTCTTCGAGCGCGAGACCCCGGTCGAGCTGTCGTTCGACCAGGTCACCAAGCTCTGACGCGTCGCCTCCGCACCGCGTGAACGCCCCCTCCGGACGTCGGAGGGGGCGTTCGCCGTTCCGGGTGGCGCCCCCTCCGGCACCGCCCCACGCGCACCCGGGCGTCGGCCCCTCCTCCGCCCTGTCGGGGGTGGCCCCGCTCGTGTAAGCTCGTACGGGTTTTCGTGTCGGCGCCCGCCCCTGTGCGCGCCGGACGACCCTCCTCCACCGCGATCCGGCACCGTCGGATGCGCGGGAGAGCGGCCGGGAGCCCCCGACCGCTCGAACCCTGAGAAAAGGAATCAGAATGGCCCCCAAGAAGAAGGTCACCGGCCTGATCAAGCTCCAGATCAAGGCCGGCGCGGCCAACCCCGCGCCCCCGATCGGTCCGGCGCTCGGTCAGCACGGCGTCAACATCATGGAGTTCTGCAAGGCGTACAACGCGCAGACCGAGTCGCAGCGCGGCAACGTCATCCCCGTCGAGATCACCGTCTACGAGGACCGCTCGTTCACCTTCGTGCTGAAGACCCCGCCCGCGGCGGAGCTCATCAAGAAGGCCGCCGGCGTCGCCAAGGGCTCCTCGACCCCGCACACCGTGAAGGTCGCGAAGCTCACCCAGGCGCAGGTCCGCGAGATCGCCGAGGCGAAGCAGGTCGACCTGAACGCCAACGACATCGACGCCGCCGCGAAGATCATCGCCGGCACCGCCCGCTCGATGGGCATCACGGTCGAGTAGCGCGACGCGCTGCTCGACGGCGGGAGCAACGCGCCCACCGGCGCGGACCCACCGCGGAAGCCTCGAGAACCCGACGGCGGCCCCTCAGCGGGGTCGCGCGCCCGGTCCGGAAGCGCCTCCGCAGGACCTCTCCGCCTCCCGCGAGCAGCACGCACGGCCGCGATCGCGGCACCACCAGAACTCCATCACCCCCGTGGGAGAGCCCGCCAGGCTCTAGAACCACATTCTCGTTTCAAGGAGAAACAACATGGCACAGAAGTCGAAGGCCTACCGGGCCGCCGCGGCCAAGCTCGAAGAGGGCAAGTTCTACACGGCCGACGAGGCCGTCGCGCTCGCCCGCGAGACCGGTTCCGCCAAGTTCAACAGCACCGTCGAGGTCGCCCTCAAGCTCGGTGTCGACCCCCGCAAGGCCGACCAGATGGTCCGCGGCACGGTCATCCTGCCCCACGGCACAGGCAAGACCGCCCGCGTCATCGTGTTCGCGACCGGTCCGGCCGCCGAGGCCGCGCTGGCCGCCGGTGCCGACGAGGTCGGCGGCGCCGAGCTCATCGAGAAGGTCGCGGGCGGGTACACCTCGTTCGACTCCGCCGTCTCGACCCCGGAGCTCATGGGCCAGGTCGGCCGTCTCGGAAAGGTGCTCGGCCCCCGCGGCCTCATGCCCAACCCGAAGACCGGCACCGTGACCCCGGACGTGGCGAAGGCCGTGACCGAGATCAAGGGTGGAAAGATCGAGTTCCGCGTCGACAAGCACGCCAACGTGCACCTCGTCGTGGGCAAGGCCGCGTTCACCGAGGAGCAGCTCCAGGAGAACTTCAAGACCGCGCTCGACGAGATCCTCCGCCTCAAGCCGTCCTCCTCGAAGGGCCGCTACATCCAGAAGGCGGCCGTCTCGACGACCTTCGGCCCCGGCATCCCGCTGGACGTCAACGTCCTGGCCTGAGCCGAGCACGCATTGACGTGAGGAGGGGGTCCGCTTCGGCGGGCCCCCTCCTTCGTCGTCCCGGCATACTGGACCGGTGATCCGCCGCTCCGCTTCGCCGCGCCTCCCGTGACCGTCCGCCGGGCGTCTGCCGCCGACGCCGAGGCCCTGGCCGAGCTGGCCGCCGCGACCTTCCCGCTGGCCTGCCCGCCGCACACCACCGCGGAGGCGAAGGCCGAGTTCGTGCGCACCGTGCTCTCGGTCGAGCGCTTCCGCGACCACCTCGCCGATCCGCTCCGCTCGCTCCTGGTCGACGACGACTCCGGCGCGCTGACCGGCTACGCGATGCTCGTGCGCGGGGAGCCCGCCGACGCCGAAGTCGTCGCGGCGATCCGGCTGCGTCCGACCGTCGAGCTCAGCAAGTTCTACCTCCTGCCCGGCCGGCACGGCTCCGGAGCGGCGGCCGCGCTGATGGCCGCGACCCTCGAGGAGGCGCGGGCTCACGGTGCCGCGGGCGTCTGGCTCGGCGTCAACGAGGAGAACGCGCGTGCTCAGCGCTTCTACTCCAAGCACGGCTTCGCGGTCGTCGGCCGCAAGCGCTTCCTCGTCGGCGACCGCTGGGAGGACGACTTCGTCCTCGAGCGCTCTCTCGCCTGAGCCTCCCCGCGAGACGCCACCCGAGTACGCGACATGTTCCGCGTGGCGTACCGGAGCGGCATCTCGCCGAGGTCAGCCCTCGGAGACGGTGAGGACGATCTTGCCGCGGGTGTGGCCCGTCTCGAGCTGCTCGTGCGCCTCGCAGGCGCGGGCCAGGGGGAAGATGCCGTCGATGAAGACGCGGACGTCGCCCGACTCGAGAAGGCGCGAGACCACGCCGAGGGTCGCCCCGTCGGGAGCGACGCGGTAGGTGGAGGCGCGCACGCCCGCAGCGGCCGCCTCCTCGAAGAACCCGGGCCAGCTCCCGGTGGGCGCGTTCACGATCAGGCCCCCGGGGCGGAGGACCCTCAGCGAGCGCGAGCCCGTGTCGTCGTGGACGTTGCCGACCAGATCGATGACCACGTCGACGCCGGACAGCAGCTCGTCGAAGCGTTCGGCGGTGTGGTCGATCACCTGCGCGGCGCCGAGCTCGTGCAGCCACTGCAGGTTGCGGGTCGAGCCGGTCGCGATCACCGAGGCGCCGAAGTAGGCGGCGAACTGCACCGCGAAGTGGCCGACTCCGCCCGACCCGGCGTGGATGAGGATCCGCTGGCCCTCGTGCGCCTTGGCGAGCTCGACGACCATGCCCCAGGCGGTGAGCGCCGCGAGCGGGACGCCGGCCGCTTCGACATGGGAGAGCGTCGACGGCTTCCGCGCGATGGAGACGCTCGGCACGCTGACGTACTCCGCGTAGGAGCCCGAATAGCGCGGCACCATGACGAAGCCGTAGACCTCGTCGCCCGGCCGCAGCGGATGCGCCGGGTAGGGGCTCGAGACGACGACGCCCGAGAAGTCGTGGCCGAGGACCGCCGGGTAGGAGGCGATCTGCGAGGCGACCCCCTGGCCCGCCCGCGTCTTCGCGTCGAGCGGATTCACGCCGGCCGCGACCACCTTCACCGTGAACTCGGCGTTGATGGCGGAGGGGGTCGGCACGGTCGCCAGGTGCAGGGCGGAGGCGTCGCCCGGCGCGTCGATCACCGCCGCCGTCATCGTGTCGGGGAGGACGACCTCCTCCGGGATCTCGCCGATCGCGAGGCCGTGCCCGAGCGCGCTGGTGTGCATCGTCGCCTTTCCTGTCGCTGAGGCGTGCGGGTGGAGCGTGCCGAGGACGTCGCCCCCGATCCCCGCATCCGACGCCGCGACCAGTCAATCGAGGCAATGAGTCGGCGCTGTTACGGGGGTGTCACCCTCGGGAGAAGATTGGCGCGCGGAGCCGCGGGCGCCTGGTCTGGCACGATGAGGGGATGCGACGCCGACGTACCCTGCTGGTCGGCGGTGCCCTCCTTGTCCTGGCCGGGCTCGTGGTCCTCCTGGCCGCCCGGATCAGCATCGGCACCAGCCGCTGGGTCTACGTCAGCGAGATGGGCGCGCCGGACCTGCCGACGGCGGGCGCCTTCGAGGCCGCTCTTCTGCTCGTGGCGGTCGGCGGCGCGCTGATCGCCGCGGGCGCCTGGCCGGTGCGCGCCCGCCTGCTCCCCGCCCTCCGCCCGGCGGGCGCGATCCTCCTGGCGGCCGCCTGCTTCGCGCTCGCCTCGCAGGTGACCTGCACGGCGGGCTGCCCGCTGCCGGTCGGGCCGGCCTTCCGCTGGCAGGACCTCATCCACACCTCGGCCGCCGTCCTCGGCTTCGGGGCCGCCTGCGCCGCGATGCTCCAGCTGGCGACCGTGCGGGGGCGCCCTGCGGTCGCGCGGCTCTCGCTCGCCGCCGGGATCTCGGTGGCGGTCGTCGCCGGGACGGGTGGGATCCTGTCGCTCCTGCGCGTGTGGCTGCGGCTCGGCGGCACGCTCGAGTTCGTGGCGACGGCGATCGCAGTGCTCTGGCTCGCGTTCGTCGGCCTGGTGCTCGCGCTCGAGGACCTCAGCGCTGAGCGAGCCAGCCGCGGACGTGCCCGCGGATCCGGTCCTGCTGAGCGGCGAAGCCCTCGTCCCGCGACGGCACCCGCTCGCAGTCCGCATCCGGAAGAGCCCTAGCCCACGCCTCCGCGACCTCGACCGGGTGCACGGGGTCGCGCTCGGCCGCGATCACCAGGGTGCGCGCGATGACCTCGCCCAGCTCTCCGGAGTCTCGGTAGGCGGCGTTCCGCGGGATCTGGGCGAGCCGGACGGCGCGCTCGGCCGCCCGCGGGGAGCGGAACTGCAGCGTCAGCGCCTCCGCCGACGCGGGGGACACCTCGGCGGCGCGCGCGAACAGGCCCGAGGCGCGGAACATCCGCTCGCCGCGCTTCGCTCCGTGGTCGTGCAGCAGCTGCGCGATGACGGGGAACACGGTGAGGTTCTCGGGCAGCGGCTCGGCGGTGAAGGCGGGGCGCACGAAGACGGCGCGGTCGATCGGCAGCACGCGTCGGACCGCGAGGCGCAGGGCGATCGCCGCGCCCATCGAGATGCCGAGCACCGTGAGCGGCTTGTGCGCGGCTCCGGCCCGCACGACCTCCTCCGTCACCTCGTCGGCCAGCGCCTCAAGGGCGAAGTCGCCGGGCGCGCCGAGCAGCTCGGAGGCGCCGTGGGCGCGGACGTCCGGAGCGATGACCTCGCTGCCGGCGGGGAGGGCGGAGCGCAGCAGCCCCAGGGGCTGGGAGCGGTCGCCGCCCAGGCCGTGCAGGAGGAGGACCGTCACCGGGCGCGCGTCCGCTCGTGCAGCTCGGCCATCAGCATCCCCGCCAGCCGCACGAGGATGTGGATCTCGTCCTCGTCGCGGTCGACCCAGCGGGAGTTCGGCTCGCCCTCGATCGGCACGAAGTCGCGGTGCTGCTCCCAGACGACGAGCGTGCGCTCGGCGCCGAGGACGTACTGCTGCCAGAAGACCTGCCGCAGGTAGTGGCGCGGGATGCTCCGCCACGGCTTCGTCGTGGTCTTGATCTCGCAGAGCTCGAGCCGGCCGTCCTCGCGGAGGCCGATGCCGTCGGGCGTGGCGAGGTGGCGCCGCTCCTGGCTCGCGTGGAAGAGGGTGCTGCTGGGCTCGATCGCGTGCTCGCTCCGCACCCAGGCGGCGATCTCGGGCTCGCGGGCGCGGCCGTGGTCGGTGAAGGCGTTGCCGCCGAAGCCGGTGCCGTAGAGCTTGTCGAGCGCGGCCCTGCCGATCGCGGCGGGGGAGGAGAGGCGGGCGACGTCGGTCGCCGTGATGCCGCGCGAGCGGGCGCGAAGCCAGGCGACGCGGTCCGAGGAGTCGGCGACGACCCTCCGGAGGTGCGGGGGCTCGGCATCCGTGAAGACGGGCTGCGTCTCCCAGGGGAAGGAGAGCTGCAGGTCGGGCACCGATTCATTCTCTGCCCCCTGCGGCGCCCGGTCGAATCGGCA
The DNA here is from genome assembly GCF_002930975.1 of Rathayibacter sp. AY1A3. Taxonomy (NCBI): domain Bacteria; kingdom Bacillati; phylum Actinomycetota; class Actinomycetes; order Micrococcales; family Microbacteriaceae; genus Rathayibacter; species Rathayibacter sp. AY1A3. Next base: position 32,326 of record NZ_PSTO01000021.1, read on the forward strand.
CGCCGACCCGCGGCCTCTCACCGGGGCGCGACGGCTCGCGCCGGCGGCTCAGGCGTCGAGGAAGGCGTCGACGTGCGCGGGGGAGAGGAGGTGGCGCCGGACCATCAGGGCGGCACCGCGGACGCCTCCGCCCTGGGCCGCGGCCTGCACGATGTCGAGCGCGCGGGTCGCCAGGGGGAGGGAGCGGCGGTAGACGACCTCGCGGACCCCGGCGAGGACCTCGTGGCTGGCCTGGGCGATGCTGCCGCCGACGACGATGACGGACGGGTTCAGGAGGTTCACGCAGGTGGCGAGCACCTCGCCGATGTCGCGGCCGGCGGCGCGCGTGAGCTCGACCGTGGTGGGGTCCCCGCCGGTCAGCAGGGTGACGACGTCGGAGGTGCTGGCGGCGTCGATCCCGGACTCGGTCAGCCGGCGGGCGATCGCCGAGCCGCTCGCGATCGCCTCGAGGTCGGCCTCGCCGCGGTCGCCGGGGACCTGCACGTGGCCCAGGTCGCCCGCCGCTCCGAGGGCTCCGCGCTGCAGGGCGCCGCCGCTGACGATCCCGGCTCCGATGCCGGTGGAGACCTTCACGTAGAGGAGGTCGTCGACGTCGGCGTAGTGGTCGGCGTGCTCGCCGAGCGCCAGCAGATTCACGTCGTTGTCGACGAGGACGGGCACGGGGAGGCGGCGGCCGACGAACTCCGGGATGTCGAAGCGGTCCCAGCCGGGCATGATCGGCGGCTTCACCGGGCGGCCCGTCGCGTGCTCGACGGGTCCGGGGACGCCGACGCCGACTCCCGCGAGCGGGCCCGCCGCCGGAGTCCGGCCGAGCAGGGCCGCGGCGACGTCGAGGGCGTGGCCGAGGACGGCGAGGGGGCCGTCGGCGATGGCGATGCTCTCGCGGCGGCGGGCGAGGACCGTGCCGTCGAGGTCGGTCAGGGCGACGACGGCGTGCGCGGCGCCCAGGTCGACGGCGAGAAGGCTGCGCGCCCGGGGGTCGAAGGCCACGCGGGCGGCGGGGCGGCCTCCGGAGGAGGGGGCGTCGTCCTGCCGGGCGACCAGGCCGGAGGCGGTGAGGACGTCGAGCTGGGCGGAGACGGCCGCGCGCGGCAGGCCCGTCTCAGCGACCACGTCGGCCCGCGTCCGGGGCGCCCCGTCGGCCAGCAGGAGCAGCAGCTCGCCGACCGCGCTGACGGTGATGCGGCGGCGCGGGGACATGGCCAGAGTCAACCACAGCGCCCGTGCTTCTGTGCGGCGGGCGCCCGACTTGGCGGGCGCGCAGGGCTAGTTTTGCTTGTCCGTGAGCAAAAGTCCGCGTAGGGTTCGAGGCACACCTTCCGATGCGATCAGGAGCCCCACCGGTGGCCACACCCCCAGACCTCTCTGTCCAGCTGTACTCGGTGCGCGAGCCGCTCGCGGCCGATCTGCCCGCCACCCTCGACCGCCTCGCGGCGATCGGCTTCACCACGGTCGAGCTCTTCGGGTTCGTCGACCTCGCCGACGCCTACCGCGCGGCGCTCCCGGCCAGTGGACTGCGCGCTCCCAGCGCCCACGCCCGCCTCCTCGGCCCGCAGGGCGACGCCACCGTCGACGAGATCCTCGACACGGCCGCCTCGCTCGGCGTCGAGACCGTGATCGACCCCTTCGTCGACCCGACCCGCTGGACCACCGCGGACGACGTCGCCCGCATCGCCGACGAGCTGAACGCGCTGGTCGACTCCGCCGCCGCCCGCGGCCTGGTGCTCGGCTACCACAACCACGCCTTCGAGTTCGAGAACCGCGTCGACGGCCGCAGCGCCTTCGAGCACCTCGCGAGCCTGCTCGACCCGCGCATGGTCCTCGAGCTCGACACCTACTGGGCAGCCGTCGGCGGCGACGACCCGGTCGAGGTGCTCGGACGCCTCGGCGACCAGGTGCGCTTCCTGCACGTGAAGGACGGCCCGATCTCGGCCGACACCCAGGAGCAGCTGCCCGCGGGCGAGGGCGCGATGGACGTCCCGGCGATCCTCGCCGCCGCTCCGCAGGCCCTGCCCGTGCTGGAGTTCGACGCCTACGCCGGCGACATCTTCGAGGGCCTGGAGTCGGCCCACCGCTACGTCTCGGGGCTCGGCGCATGAGCGGCACCGGCCGCGTGGGCGTCGGCGTCATCGGCGCCGGCAACATCAGCACCCAGTACCTGACCAACCTCACCGTCTTCCCCGACCTCGAGGTGCTCTTCGTCGCCGACATCGACCTCGAGCGGGCGAGGACCCAGGCCGAGGCCTTCGGCGTCCCCGCCTCCGGCACCGTCGAGGAGCTCCTCGCGCACGAGGGCGTCGAGATCGTCGTCAACCTCACGATCCCGGCCGCGCACGTCGAGGTCGCGCGCCGCGCGGTCGAGGCGGGCAAGCACGTGTGGACCGAGAAGCCCTTCTCGCTCGACCGCGACAGCGGGATCGAGCTGCTCGCGCTGGCCAAGGAGAAGGGGCTGCGCGTCGCGACCGCTCCCGACACCTTCCTGGGCGCGGGCCTCCAGACGGCGCAGCGCGTGATCGAGAGCGGAGCCATCGGCACGCCGCTCTCGGCCCTCACCCTCTTCCAGGGCCCCGGCCCCGAGTCGTGGCACCCGAACCCGGAGTTCTTCTTCGCCGAGGGCGGTGGACCGCTGCTGGACATGGGCCCGTACTACATCACCACGCTCGTGCAGAACCTCGGCCCCGTCGAGAGCGTCACCGCCGTCTCGTCCCAGGCCCGCGCCACCCGCGTGGTGGGCTCCGGCCCGAAGGAGGGCACCGAGTTCCCGGTGACCATCCCGACGCACATCGGCGGGCTGCTCCGCTTCGAGTCCGGGGCCTCGGCCCAGGGCGTGTGGAGCTTCGAGTCGAGCCTGCCGCGCACCGGCTTCGTCGAGATCAACGGCTCCGAGGGCACCCTCGTCCTCCCCGACCCGAACCAGCACGACGGAGAGATCACCCTGCACCGCCGCGGGTCCGCCGAGCCGGAGGTCATCGCGGCGACCGGCTCGACCGCCTCCCGCGGCACCGGCGTGCTCGAGCTCGCCCGTGCGATCCGGGCCGACCGCCCCGAGGCCGCCTCCGGAGACCTCGCGTACCACGTCACCGACGTGATGCTCTCGCTCCTCGAGGCCGCCGAGACCGGCGAGAAGGTCCTCGTCACGAGCTCCGTGACGCCCCGCCCCGCACTGCCCGAGAGCTGGGACCCGACCGAAGCGACCCTCTCCTGATGCCCGCGCCCCTGCGCGTCGGCGTGCTCGGCGGCGGCTTCATGGCGGCCGTGCACAGCCGCGCGGCCCGCAGCGCCGGAGCGGTGCTCGCCGGAGTCGCCTCCTCCACCCCGGAGAAGGGCGAGCGGGCGGCGGCCGAGCTCGGCGTCGAGCGCGCCTACCCGGACGCCCGGGCCCTGATCGAGGACGAGAGCATCGACCTCGTGCACGTCTGCACCCCGAACGCCACGCACGCCGCACTCGCGCTCGCGGCGATCGAGGCGGGCAAGCACGTGGTCTGCGAGAAGCCGCTCGCCGCGACGCTGCGGGAGGCGGAGTCGCTCGCTGCGGCCGCGTCCTCCGCCGGCGTGGTGGCGACCGTCCCGTTCGCCTACCGCTTCCACCCGATGGTGCGCGAGGCCCGTGCCCGCGTCGCCTCCGGCGAGACCGGCCGCCTGGTCACCGTCCGCGGGAGCTACCTCCAGGACTGGCTGCTGGGCGCCTCCGACGACAACTGGCGCGTCGACCCGGCCGCCGGCGGCCGCTCGCGCGCCTTCGGCGACATCGGCTCGCACCTGGTCGACCTGCTGGAGTTCGTCACCGGCGACCGGATCGACTCGCTCGCCGCGATCACGAGCACCGTCCACGCCGAGCGCGGCGGCCGCCCCGTGAGCACCGAGGACGTGGCCGGCCTGATCGTCCGGCTCGAGGGCGGCGCCGTCGGCACGCTCCTCGTCTCGCAGGTCACCGCGGGCCACCGCAACGAGCTGGTGCTCGAGGTCTCCGGGCTGGAGGAGTCGCTGCGCTTCGAGCAGGAGCTCCCCGAGACTCTGTGGGTCGGTCGGCGCGACAGCGCCCTGCTGGTGCCGCGCGACGCCTCGATCCTCGCGCCCGATGCGGCCCGGCTCTCGATCGTGCCGAGCGGTCATCCGATGGGCTACCAGGACGCCTTCACAGCGTTCGCCCGCGACACCTACGCCGCCGTGGCGGGCGCCGACGTGGAGGGTCTGCCGACCTTCGCCGACGGCCTCCGCGCGGCGCGCATCACCGAGGCCGTGCTCGACGCGGCCGAGACAGGCGCCTGGGTGACCGTGCCCGCCGCCGACGACCGGACGGAGATCGCCGCATGAGCGACGAGAAGACCTACCCCGCCACCCACCCCGTGACGCTGTTCACCGGGCAGTGGGCCGATCTGCCCTTCGAGGAGGTCGCCCGACTCGCCGCCGAGTGGGGCTACGACGGCCTCGAGATCGCGGCCTCGGGCGACCACCTCGACCTCAAGCGCGCGGACGAGGACGACGCCTACGCCGCTTCGCGCCTGGAGATCCTCGACCGCTACGGCCTCGAGGTCTTCGCCATCTCGAACCACCTCACCGGCCAGGCCGTCTGCGACGACCCGATCGACTTCCGCCACAAGGCACTCGTGCGCGACTACACCTGGGGCGACGGCGACGCGGAGGGGGTGCGGCAGCGCGCCGCCGAGGACATGAAGCGCTCGGCGCGGGTCGCCCGCAAGCTCGGCGTGAACGTGGTCGTCGGCTTCACCGGCTCGAAGATCTGGCCCTACGTGGCGCAGTTCCCGCCGGTCCCGGCCTCCGTCATCGACGAGGGGTACGAGGACTTCGCGACCCGCTGGAACCCGATCCTCGACGAGTTCGACGCGAACGGCGTGGTGTACGCGCACGAGGTGCACCCGTCCGAGATCGCCTACGACTACTGGTCGAGCGTGCGCACCCTCGAGGCGATCGGTCACCGCCCGGCCTTCGGCTTCAACTGGGACCCGTCGCACATGATGTGGCAGGACATCGACCCGGTCGGCTTCATCGTCGACTTCAAGGACCGGATCTACCACGTCGACTGCAAGGACACCCGCCTGCGCCCGAAGAACGGCCGCGCCGGCGTGCTCGGCTCGCACCTGCCCTGGGGCGACCCGCGCCGCGGCTGGGACTTCGTCTCGACGGGGCACGGCGACGTCCCGTGGGAGGACGCGTTCCGGGCGCTGGAGTCGATCGGCTACTCCGGCCCGATCTCCATCGAGTGGGAGGACGCCGGGATGGACCGCCTCCACGGCGCGAAGGAGGCCGTCGGCTTCATCCGCTCACTGCTCTGGAGGACCCCGACCGCGTCGTTCGACGCCGCGTTCTCGAACCAGTAGCCGCGCGGCTCCCCTCGGCGGGATCCCGCTCCGGTCCGCAGGCCACGTCGCCCGCGCCGGATCGGGGTCCTGCAGGCGGGGGTGGGGTCAGTCGGCGGCCTTGGCGGCGCGCTCGGACTTGATGCGGGCCTGCTCGCGGCGGACCTCCGCGTAGCGGTTCTGCTCGACGCGCAGCCACTCGGGGACCTCGTCGAGCAGGGCCTGGATCTCGGGAGTGGTCAGCGCCTCGGTGACGCCGCCGCGGGCGAGCCCCGAGATGGAGACGTTCAGCCGGGAGGCGATGACGGAGCGGGGGTGCGGCCCCTCCTCGCGCAGCTGCACGAGCCAGGCGGGCGGGTTCGCGGCGAGCTCGTCGTACTGCTCGCGCGTGATCGCCGACTCCTGGAACTCCTCCGGGGTCGCGGGCAGGTAGACCTGCAGCTTCTTCGCCGCGGTCGCAGCCTTCATCGTCTGTGTCGCCTTGGCCATGCGGCAACCCTACCGGCGCGGCGCGGACCACCTACCCTGAGGGGATGAGCGAGCAGCCCGAGACCGTCGACCCGCAGGCCGCTCCCGAGGCGGAGGGGCGTCCGGAGGGCGAGGCGGACGCGGCGGCTGTCGACGCGTCGGCCGGATCGGGCGCGGTCGGCGCCGGAGCCGGAACCGAGTCGGACGACACCGACGGCGACTCCGAGGACGGCGACTCCGACGACCTCGACTCCGAGGACAGCGACGCCGGGGACAGCGATGTCGACGACGCCGACTCCGACGCCGCCGACTCCGACGCCGAGGACGCCGTCCCCGCCGGCCCCGTGCTCGCCGTCGCCCTCGTGCCCGGCGTCACCCCCACCAAGTGGACCCGCGTCTGGGGCCAGCGCCGCTCCGATCTCCCGCTGCGCATCACCGTCGTCGCCGAGCGCGATCAGGAGCAGGCGCTGCTCGACGGCCGCGCGCAGCTGTCGTTCGTCCGCGGCGACGTCTCCTCCTCCGCCCTCAGCTCCATCCACCTCTACGACGAGCAGCCCGTCGCCGTCGTCGGCCGCGAGCACGTCCTGGCCGCCGCGGAGGAGCTCGACGTCGCCGAGCTGGCCGGCGAGCACCTCCTCCAGGATCCGGAGGACGTGCCGGAGTGGGCCGCGGTCGCCGAGGAGCTCGCGGACGGCTCGCGGCGCCCGCTGCCGCGCATGGCCGGCCTCGACGACGCGGTCGAGCAGGTCGCGGCCGGAGTGGGCGTGCTGATCGTGCCGCAGTCGGTGGCGCGCGTGCACAGCCGCAAGGACGTCACCGCGGTGCCGGTGACCGGCGTCGCTCCCTCCTCCGTCCGCCTCGCCTGGGTGACGGACGACAAGGGCGACGACGTCGAGGACTTCATCGGAGTCGTCCGCGGCCGCAGCGCGAACACCACGCGCGGGACCGCCGCGACGCCGAAGGTCGAGTCGCGGGCGAAGGCCGCCAAGGCGAAGGCGCGGGAGGCGCGCGAGAAGGCGGAGAGGGCCGGCGGCGGCAAGAAGAAGCCGGCCCGCGCCAAGGCGTCCGCGCCGGCGGTGCGGCGCACCCGCAAGCCCCGCGGCCGCTGACCGTGGCCGACGACGCCGGCTGGTCGCTCCGCCCCGCGACCTCGGAGGACGCCGCGGCGATCGCCGAGCTGCGCGCGGTCGTCATGCGCCCGTCGCTCGAGACGCTCGACCGCTACGACGAGCACCGCGTGCGGCACCGCTTCCTCGACGGCTACCGGCCCGAGCTCACCCGGGTGATCGAGCTCGACGGCGCCTTCGCCGGGAGCATCGCCGCGCGGGTCGAGCCGGACGCGGTCTGGATCGAGCACTTCTACCTGGCGCCGCACGCACAGGGACGCGGAGTCGGCGGCGCCGTCCTGCGCCGGGTGATGGCGGAGGAGGCGCGGCCGGGTCTGCCCTTCCGGCTCGACGTGCTGAAGCGCAGCGACGCCCGCCGCCTCTACGAGCGGCACGGCTTCCGGTTCGAGCGCGCTCTGGAGTGGGACGACATCCTCGTCGCGCCGCCTGTCTCCTGACCCCTGATCGGGGAGGACGACGGGGCGCGGGCCGCCGCTAGCATGAGCGCGATCCCCTCCGCCGGGTCGGCCGCAGGGCGACCTCCTCCTGGAAGCAGGCACTCCGCCTTGTCCCCGCTCGTTCTGAGGTCCGCCGCCTCCGCGGTCCTCGTCGCCGCCCTGGCGATCACCTCCAGCCCGCTCGCCTCCGCCGCATCGGCGGCCGCGCCGTCGGCCGCCCCCGTCGCCGCATTCGGCGCCGCCTCCGACGCGCCCCGCTCGATCGTGCTCCCCGAGGGGCAGCCGCTCTGGCAGCCCAGCGCCGAGTCCCCCCTGCCCGCCGTGCCGGACGAGGCGCCGAGCGCCGCCCGTGCGAGCGCTGCGGCGTCGATCAGCGGCCGTGTCGTGGTCGAGGAGGCCGACGGCTCGATCGCGACCACCACTCCCCGCGGCGCCCTCCTGAACGTCGAGGTCTGGTCGAGCGAGGCGGGGCTCCTCGGGAACCACTCCGTCGCCGGCGACCTCACCTTCAGCATCGACGGGCTCACCGCCGGGCAGACCTACTACCTGCTGATCAAGGACAACGCCGACCTGTACGCCGACCTCTGGTCCGGCGGCAGCGCCGTCGCCCGCAGCGCAGAGCCGCTCCAGGCCCCTGCGGCCGGCGTGCAGCTGCGCACCGCACGGCTGGGCTCGCTCGAGGGACGCCTGAGCGGCGTCGCGGGCGACCAGCGCGTCGACATCTGGTACCGCGACCCGGGAACCGACGGCTACTTCCGCACCGGCGAGCTCGACCTGATCACGGGCGGCGACAACCCGTACTCGTTCCAGCAGGTCGTCCCCGGCGACTACCTCGTCCGGGCGTCGAGCCGCGACGACGTGATCGACGACAGCTACTGGGACCACGTCCTCCGCTCGGGCGACGCTGGCGACGTGCGCGTCCCGGTGGGCGGATCGGCCGCCGGGATCGACCTCTCGCTGAGCAGCGACTACCAGCAGTACACCGGCCGCCTCGCCGGATCGGACCGCTACGCGACCTCGGTGGAGGCGACGGGCTACTTCTCCCCGGGCATCCCGGTGCTCTACGTGGCCAGCGGGGCGAACTGGCCGGATGCGCTGAGCGCCGGCCCGGCCGCCGCCGCCCTCGGAGGCGCGCTCCTGCTCACCGATCCCGACCGCCTGCCGCGGGTCGTCTCCGACGAGATCCGCCGCCTCCGCCCGGAGCGGGTCGTGGTCGTCGGCAGCGAGCTGAGCGTGAGCCCGGGGGTCCTCTCCGCGATCCGCTCGATCGTCGGCGGCACCGAGCGCATCGGCGGGACGGACCGCTACGACACCTCCCGCCGGATCGTCGCGGACGCCTTCGGCACCGGCCCCTACTCGAACATGTTCGTCGCGACCGGCACGAACTTCCCCGACGCCCTGTCGGCCGCGCCCATCGCCGGCTGGCGTGCGCAGCCCGTGCTGCTGGTCGACGGCGCGACGTCGGGCGCCGACTCCGCGACCGAGACCGCGGTGCGCGACCTGGCGCCGGAGCACGTGGAGTTCCTCGGCGGCGACCCCTCGATCCGGGACGCGTACGTGGCGGACTTCGCGCGTCGCGGCCTCGCCCCCTCGGTCTCGAGGATCGCCGGCCGCGACCGCTACGAGACCAGCGTCGAGCTGAACAGCGCCTACCCCCAGTCGCTGCTGCAGGACAGCGTCTTCCTCGCCGCGGGGTCCTCCTTCGCCGACGCCCTCTCGGGAGCGACGACGGCGGCGGCCCTGGGCTCGTCCGTGCTGCTGACCGAGCGCGACTGCGTGCACGACTCGACGCTGCGCTTCCTGGCCTCCAACTCGAAGAACTACGCGTTCCTGCTCGGCGGGGAGCCGACGCTCACCGAGGACGTGGCGAACCTCCGCAACTGCGAGTACGACTTCTGACGACGCGTGCTCCCGGGGTCCGGGGCTAGGGTGCGAGCATGCCCACGAGCGATGAGACCTGGACCCTGGCCGAGCACGACGTACCGGTGTACCGCAGCGGTGAGGGCGGCCGCGCGCTGATCCTGATCCACGAGGTCTGGGGGGTCGACGGGCACATCCGCTCGGTCGCCGACCGCTACGCGGCCGAGGGCTACAGCGTCGTCGCCCCCGAGCTCCTGGCCGACAGCGGCCTCCTCGAGCAGCTCGACGAGGAGCAGCGTGCCGACTACGACCACCCGGTGCGGCGCCTGCCGCGCCAGGTCGAGCTGCGCACCTTCTTCGCCCCCGTCTTCACTCCGGAGCACGCGACGCGCACCGTCGCGATCCTCCGCGCCCTCGTCGAGCGGCTCCTGCGCCAGGAGGGCGCGACCAGCGTCTCCGTCACCGGGTTCTGCTACGGCGGCACCTTCTCGTGGGCGCTCGCGCTGGCCGAACCGCGGCTGGCGGCGGCCGTGCCGTTCTACGGGCACGTCACCGCGTCCGCCGAGGAGCTCGGCGCGCTGCAGGTGCCGGTGCTGGCGTTCCTGGGCGATCAGGACGCTCCCCTCGTCGAGCAGGTGCCGCGCATCCGCGAGGCGACCGAGGGCAAGGACGTCGAGGTCGTCGTCTACCCGGGAGCGGGCCACGCCTTCTTCAACGACGCGAACGAGCAGACCTACCAGGCCGAGGCGGCGACCGACGCCTGGCCGCGGGCGCTCGCGTTCCTCGGAGCGCACGCGGGCTGAGCGGGCTGTGCGGGATCAGCGGGTGAGGATCCACGCCACCAGGTAGCTGCGCGAGTCGGCGCTGTCGATCGAGGAGTCCGGCAGGCGCTCCGCCCGCGCGAGAGCCGCGGCCGGGTCGCTCGTCGCCTGCAGCATCAGCACGTAGTCGGCGAGCGGCGCGCCTGGGGCTCCGGCCACGAGCTCGTCGACCCGCGAGGGGTCGGGGAGGAACGCGGTCGACGGCGGCATCGGGATCAGCTCGATCCCCAGCAGCGCCGAGGGTGTCGCGTCGAAGAAGGTGGCGTAGTCGCGCTTGCCGCCCCAGTTGATCGCGACGAACGGCGCTTCGAAGCCGACCGGCGTCTCCGGGCTCAGCCACAGGTCTGCGGCCGCCTGCGTCTCGAGGGAGAGCAGCCAGCGCGCCTCCTCGAGCAGCGGCGCGTTCCCGGAGGCGGCGGCCCAGAGGGCGAGGCCGTTCCAGGCGTTGACCGCCTCGGACACCGACTCCTGGTCGTTGCCGTCGCGGGCCGGAGCGAGCCCCGAGGCCCAGGAGTGGCCGCGGTACACGTCGAACACGCGCAGCCGCGGGAACTCGGCGGTGTCGACGGGAGAGGCGAGATCCAGGGCGAGCAGGTCCGCGACGGTCCGGTACCGCTCGAGGAGGGACGGGTCCTCAGCGGCCAGCATCCCGACGGCGGAGAGCAGGTAGCCGTAGTGGAAATGGTGGTCGTTGAACGCGTCGGACCCGAACGACGGCGCGGAGCCGACGACGCCTCCGAGCACCGGGTCGTAGACGACGCACTTCACGGCGCCCGGTGCGCAGCCGCGCGGGTCGAGCCACTGGTCGAGCTCTGCGGCGATCCGGTCGTGCAGGTCGGCCGCCACCTCCTCCAGGCCGAGGTCGACGGCGAGACGGTGCAGAGCAGCGGCGCGGTAGAGCTCCTTGCCGGCTCCGTAGGTGTCGGGCGCGGCGAAGCGGGTGGCCGCGGCGTCGAGCGGCACCTGCGTCCGGAGCGTCGTCTCCTCCTCGGCCGTGAGGGAGCTGAGATCGAGCGCCCCCGACTCGACGATCGAGGGGGCGGCGCGGGAGAACGACGTTCCCGCACGGAGCCCCACCCGGCCGTAGAGCGTGTCGTAGCCGATCGCCCCCTCGGCCCCGAGGCCGAAGAACGTCTCGGCGCCGCCCTCGGTCCGCAGCGCGTAGGTCGTGGTGGTGGTGCTCGCCGTGACGTCGTGGGAGACGCTCGCGCCCTCGAGGGGAACTGCGCGACGCCGAAGCTCGTCGATCCGCGCACCGCTCGCTCCCGGCGGCACCGCGAAGAGGAGCAGCGTGCCGTCCAGCGTCATCCGGGGGAACGTATCGAGGGCGGCGGCGGGCGCCACCAGCCCGTACCGCTGTCCGCCCGCGGTGACCAGGAGCAGGCCGTCGGCCACGCGCTCGGGTGAAGTGGCGCCTCCGATCAGCACCGTCTGGACGCTCTCGGTCCGGTAGGAGGCGTAGGGCCAGCCTTCGGCCGCGACGAGCTCACCGGCACCCGCGAGGCTCCAGTGCGCGACGAGGTCGTCGAACTCCGAGAGCGCCACAGCGCTCGAGGGGACCGTCACGGTGAGATCGTCTCGGGCGAGGGCGTAGACGGTCCGCGGAGCCGCCTCCACGATCGGGAGGCCCACGGTGAAGCCGTCGGCGCGCGGCGTGACGGTGAGGATCCCCGTGTAGAGCGGGAGATCCTCCCCGAACACCGGTCCGGACACCCACGAGTTCGTCGGCGGCCGCACCCCTTCGGCGAGCCGCGGCGTCCCCGCGTAGGGGCCGGGGACCTGCGGCAGCTCCCGCGCGTGCACGGACGCTGCCACGGCCCAGTCGGACACGGAGCGGCCGGACGTGCATCCGGTGAGGCCCGCGAGCGCGAGCGCGAGGGCGAGCGCGAGGGCCGCCCTCGCCCCGCGCCTCACCGCGCGAACCCGCCGGGCGTGAAGAGCCTGCCGAGCTGGGCGACCAGCCAGCCGCCGAAGCCGTCGCCGTCGTCGCGGAGCCGCACCTCCGCCGCGACGGGAGCTCCGACCACGGTGTAGTCCTGCGTCGTGATCTCGTCGGTGCGCGCGCGGATGACGGTCGTCGCCCGCCCCTCGTGGAACCGCTCCACCTCGACGTCGTAGATCTCGGCGTCGACGGTCGTCCCGTCCGGCATCGCCACGGCGACGGTGCCGCCGATGGGGACCCGCGAGTAGTCCCGGGCGCCGAGCACGAACTCGCTCTCGAGGTGGATCGAGTCCGAGATCGCGACGACCGCGATCATCTGGTCCTCCTCGACGAAGGAGCCGATCTCGGCGTCGACCGACGTGACCACGCCGTCCAGCGCCGCCGTGAAGACCATCAGGCCGCCCTCCTCGATCCGGTAGCCGACATCGGCGCTGGTGAACGTCCTGGTCTGCATGTCGGACTCGAGGACGGTGCTCTGCAGGCTGAAGAGCACGTCCCCCTTCTCCACCGCGTCGCCGCGGGAGATCGTGAGGTCCTGGATCGTGCCCGCGTAGGGCGTCCCCAGTGAGTACTCGTCGGTGACGAGCTGAGCGCTCGCCGCCCGCACGGTGAGCGACGAGTTGTTCGCGTAGACAAGGCCGGCGGCGGCGACGCCGAGCGCGAGGGCGCACGAGGCGAGGAAGCCGAGCCAGCGCAGCGCGGTCATGCCGCACCCACGGCGAGTCCGTGGCGTCCCGCGGCGGCGGGGCCGCTCGGAGCGACCACCTCGGCCCGGGCGGCGCGCTTCAGGAGGACGTGCTCGCGCGCCGCGATCACCGCGAACGCTCCGAGCGTGAGGGTGTTCAGGACGTTCCAGGCGAGCGCCACCGAGTACTCCGCGGTCCACTCCGCCTTGAGGAAGCCGACGACGGAGGTCGCGGCCAGGAACACCAGGAAGACCATCTGCACCTTGATGAAGTCGAAGGGCGAGGCGGCCTGCCCGGTCGCGCCCGTCGAGGTCCAGGCCGGCTTCCGGCCCGCGAGAGCGAGGAAGAACGCCTTCGTGTACATCGGGAAGGTGACGGTCGACAGCAGCAGCGTCTCCCACCGGAACGAGCCGATGATGAACAGCGCGAGCCCGATCTGCAGCACGTAGAACCCGCAGTAGAAGAGGATCCACTCGACGAGCGGCACCTCCAGGCTGACCGGCGTGATGTTCAGGTAGATCTGCAGCGGGGGCAGCACGATCAGGCCCAGCGGCACGATCCCGGTGAAGTAGAACGTGACGGTCATGAAGTACTGCACGCGCTGGTCGGTCGTGAGCCGGCGCTTCGGCGAGAACGGGTTGTGCTTGAGCAGGATCTCGAACCCGCCGACGGCCCAGCGGACCTGCTGGCGGACGAAGGCCTCGATCGTCTCGGGCGTGCGCCCGACCGCGAGGGTCATCGGCACGAAGATCGAGCGCCAGCCGCGCTCGTGCACGAAGATCGACGTCCAGATGTCCTCGGACTGCGAGCCCTCGTACATCCCGCCGATGTCGTCGAGGGCCTTGCGGCGGAAGACGGCGTTGGTGCCCACGCAGAAGGCGGAGTTGTACTTGTTCTTGCCCGGCTGGGTGAGGGCGTAGAAGACGATCTGCATGTAGGCGGAGCCGCGCGAGATGAAGTTGTGCGCGTTCCCGTAGACCTGCGGGGCCTGCACGAAGGCGACGTCGTCGTGGGCGAAGAACGGGAGAGTCTCCTCCAGGAACTCCGGCACGGTCACGAAGTCGGCGTCGATCATCACGGCGAAGTCCGAGTCGGTCAGACGGAGCGCGTGGTTCACGTTGCCGGCCTTGGCACCCGCGCGGTCCTCGCGCACCACGTAGCGGACGCCCAGGCGCTCGGCGATCGCGGCGACCTGCGGGTCGTCGCCGTCGTCGAGGAGCCACGTCACGTGGGTGCCGCGCATGTCGCGGGCCGCACGGGCCGTCTCCTCGATGATCGCGGGGTCCTCCCTGTAGGTCGTGATGAAGACGTCGACGGTGATGCGGCGGCGGCCGAGGTAGAGGTCCTCGCCGATCGGGATGCCGTCGACCGGGCTCCCGTAGAGCGTCGCTCGAGCGGAGTGGAAGGCGGAGTCGCGCGGGTCGTAGGTGCTCGACAGGGCGGTCCACATCGTGAGCGCGGCCTGGCCGATCAGGTACAGCTCGCAGATGATGACGATGGCGAACGGGAGGGGGTCGCCGATGTTGCGCGGGTTGAGCAGGAAGGCGCCGTAGAGCAGAGCGCCGGCGCCCGAGAGCAGCACGATCATGATGAGCGAGGGCGACTGCTGCTTGGCGCGGCTGGTGACGGCACGGGGGCTGGCGACGCGCTGCTGGCGCGTCAGGAGCGGGCGGATCTCGGGTGGAGCGGGAGGACCAGGGCGGGCGGGGGTGCTGGGGTTCACGGGTGAGCTCTTCGGGTAGGTGGAAGCGGGGGCCCGGAGCGTCGTCGGTCGGGGGTGCCGGACGTCGCGCCGGAGGAGCGCCTGTGCGCGCGTTCGGCTCAGGTCGCTGATGCGCCGCGGTCCGTCGGGTACGGCGCGGGCGTCGGGGCCGCGGTCCCGTCGGGTACGGTGTCGCGGTGCGGAGGCCGCCCGTCATCGGGGATGTCGGCGGCGGTCCCCATGTTCGACCTGGGAGAGTGCCGGGACAAGAGCCGGAAGAGGACGTGTCCGCTAGCGGACACCCCGTTCCGACGCCGCGGCTCCGCGGCGCTGAGCGCGCCGACGGCCGGCTTCAGCGCGGTCGGACCGGCAGCCAGCCCCGCCGGGCCGCGAGCACGCCCGCCTGGAAGCGGCTCTCGGCGCCGAGCAGATCGAAGAGACCGGCGATGTGCCGACGGCAGGTGCGCACGCTGAGGTCCAGCCGTGCCGCGAGCGCCTCGTCGGTGAGCCCGGCGGCGAGGCCCTGCAGGATCGACCGCTGCACCGCGGAGAGGGAGGGCTCCTCCTCGGCACCTGCCGCGTGCAGGGGCGCTGCGAACTCCCACGCCGCGTCGAACACGCGCGCCAGGGTCGCCGCGAGCTCGGGGGAGCGGACGACCAGGGCGGCGCGGTCGTCCTCGTCGCGGGAGCGGGCGACGATCGCGAGGGAGCGGTCGAAGACCACCAGCCGGAAGGGCAGCGTCGGGAGGGTCCGGAACCGCGCGCCCAGCGGCTCGAGCTCCGCGACCGAGCGCCGGAGAGCCGCGTTGTCGCGGCGGCGGTCGTGGTACAGCGTCCGCCTCGCGATGCCGCGCCCGAGCAGCTCGCGGTCGACGGCGTCGCTCGCCTCGTGCCGCTCCACGCTGCTGGTGCCGGGAGCGGCGATCAGCACCTCCTCCGAGGCTCCGCGCTGCAGGTCGAGGAGCAGCCGGAGGACGGTCGCCGGGTCCTCGATCACCTCCACCTGCTCCGCGGCGGCGAGGGCGCTGCGGGCGCTCCGGTAGGCGGGGACGAGGGCCATCAGCTCGCTGCGGCGGCGGGTGATCCCGGTCTGCAGCTCGAGGAGGCGCCGCTCGTCCTCGGCGATCAGCTCGGCGAGGGCGATGTCCGGTGCGGCCGTGGCGAGCGATTCCGCCCCCGCGTGCAGCGGAGCGAGCAGCCGGAGCCCGATCAGCTCGTCGCGCGCCTCGCGGAGGCCGTCGACGGTGACGCCGAGCTCGTCCGACGCGCTCTCGAGAGACCAGTCTCCGCGCACGGACGCGTGCAGGTACAGCGCGATCGCGTTCTCGCTCAGCACCGGCGGCCCCCCGTTCTCCCGACCCTCCCGAGTGTAGGAGGCGCGCACTCAGCGCCGCCGCGCGAGAACCGCGACGACGGCGAGCTCACCGGCGAGGACCAGCGCCGCCGCTCCGAGCACGGCCGGGCCGACCAGCGCGGCGAGCGGAGTGAGACCGGCGTTCGCGAGGAGGGGGGCGAGGAGACCGATCACGACTCCGGTACGGCGGGCGGGGGGCTGCCGGCGGGCGACGGCGACGACGCTCAGCGAGGTCGCGGCGGCGGCGGCGAGCACGAGCAGGAGGACCGCCGCGGGGTGCGGCTCCCCGAGCAGGAGCAGCGCGGCCAGCGCGGCCCAGGCGAGGGCGCCTCCGGCGGCGACGGGGCCGAGGTGCGGGGTGGCGGCGGGTGCAGTGGCGGTCATGGTGCGTCCTCTCGTCGTGGTCCTCCGAGCCTCGCGGAGGCCCGTCGGCGGCACCAGATCAGCATCCGGGCACGGCAGCATCCGGACATGCGGCGGACCCCCGGCTCCGCGCGGGGCGGAGGGTCGGGGGCCCACGGGACGTCCGGGCAGGCTCCGGCCGTGGCAGCATCCGGTCAGCCGGCCTCGCGCAGCCTCCCGCCGGCGAGGTGGAGGCTGCGCTGCGCACGGCGCGACGGCAGAGTGGTGGGTGTCGTCGGCTCCTGCTCTCCGGGCGCCCGCTCTTCCCGGGGCGGTGCCCGCGGTCGTAGGCTCGCGCTCATCCGCAACGGGAGGGGCCGACGATGACCGCCACGAGAGAGACGTCCGCCCCGCCCGAGCTCAAGCGGGTGCTCGGCCCCAAGCTGCTGCTGCTGTTCGTGGTCGGCGACATCCTCGGGACCGGGATCTACGCGCTCACCGGGCAGGTCGCGGCCGAGGTGGGCGGGGCCGCGTGGCTCCCCTTCGTGATCGCGTTCGTCGTCGCCACGCTCACCGCCTGCTCCTACCTGGAGCTGGTGACGAAGTACCCGCAGGCGGCGGGCGCCGCGCTCTACGCGCACAAGGCGTTCGGGATCCACTTCGTCACGTTCCTCGTCTGCTTCACCGTGATGGCGAGCGGGATCACCTCGGCCTCCGCCGCCTCGGGCGCCTTCGCGAGCAACTTCGCGATCGGCTTCGGGCTCGGGGACGGCGCGGGGACGCGGCTGAGCATCGCGCTGGTGTTCATGGTCTGCATCGCCCTGGTGAACCTGCGGGGCGTCGCCGAGAGCGTCGGGCTGAACGTGGTGCTCACCCTGATCGAGCTCTCGGGCCTGCTGCTCGTGATCTTCGTGTGCTTCTTCGCCGTGTTCGGCGGGCAGGCCGACTTCTCGCGGGTGGTCGCGTTCGAGGCGCCGGAGGACAAGTCGCTGCTGCTCGCGGTGAGCACCGCGACCTCCTTGGCGTTCTTCGCGATGGTCGGATTCGAGGACTCCGTGAACATGGCGGAGGAGACGAAGGAGCCCAGCCGCATCTTCCCGCGCGTGATGCTCACAGGTCTCGGCATCACCGCCGTGGTCTACGTGCTCGTGTCCACGCTCGCCGTCGCGATCGTCCCCGTGGGGGAGCTGGCCGGCAACGACACTCCGCTCGTCACGGTCGTCGAGGCCGCGGCGCCCGACTTCCCGATCTCGACGCTGCTGCCCTTCATCTCGCTCTTCGCCGTGGCCAACAGCGCGCTGATCAACATGATGATGGCCAGCCGCCTGCTCTACGGGATGAGCCGCCAGGGCGTGCTGCCGCCGTTCCTGCAGAACGTGCTGCGCGGACGGCGCACGCCGTGGGCGGCGATCCTCTTCACGACGGTGATCGCCCTGCTCCTCACCGCCTACGTGTCGCGCGACCCCTCCGACCCCATCGCGGTGCTGCTGGGCGGGACCACGTCGCTCCTCCTGCTGGCGGTCTTCGCCGTCGTCAACGTCTCCGTGCTGGTGCTGCGGCGGCAGCCGGTCGAGCACCGGCACTTCCGGACCCCCACCGTGCTGCCGGTGCTGGGCACGATCGCCTGCGTCTACCTGGTGCTGCCGATCACCTCGGGACGCGACACCGCCCAGTACGGGATCGCGGGGGTGCTGCTCGTGATCGGCGTCCTGCTCTGGGCGGCGACCTTCGTCGACCGGCGGGTCCGCGGCTACGCGCGCACCGCGGCGATCGCTCCGGAGGAGCTCGACGCCGATCCCTCGGAGGACGCATCGGGAGCGCACAGCGACGGCATCGGCCGGTCATAGCCGATCCATAGGGAACTCCCGATACTGGAGTGATGAGCACCCCGGCCCCCTCGAAGCACCTCGCCCCCGCGCAGCGCACCCGCCTCAAGCGGGCCGATGGGACGCCGATCCGCGTCCTCGTCGTCGACGACGAGAGCACCCTCACCGACC
This sequence comes from Rathayibacter sp. AY1A3, assembly GCF_002930975.1. NCBI lineage: Bacteria > Bacillati > Actinomycetota > Actinomycetes > Micrococcales > Microbacteriaceae > Rathayibacter > Rathayibacter sp. AY1A3. The sequence goes on from NZ_PSTO01000021.1 coordinate 50,380, forward strand.
TGCTCCAGATGGCGCTGCGCTACGAGGGCTGGGAGGTGCGCACCGCCGCTGAGGGCCGCGCGGCGATCACGATCACCCGCGAGTTCCGGCCGGACGTGATCGTGCTCGACGTGATGCTCCCCGACATCGACGGCCTCCAGGTCCTGCAGCGGGTCCGCGCGGACGGCAGCGAGACCCCGGTCCTCTTCCTCACCGCGAAGGACGCGCTCGACGACCGGATCGCCGGGCTCACCGCCGGCGGCGACGACTACGTCACCAAGCCCTTCTCCCTCGAGGAGCTGGTCGCCCGGATGCGCGGACTCATCCGCCGCAGCACCCTGCTCGCCAACGACGCGGACGACCCCGAGGTCGTCGTGGGGGACCTGGTGCTGAACGAGGACAGCCACGAGGTCCGCCGGGGCGGCGACGAGATCGAGCTGACCGCCACCGAGTTCGAGCTGCTGCGCTTCCTGATGCGCAATCCGCGCCGCGTGCTCAGCAAGGCCCAGATCCTCGACCGGGTCTGGTCGTACGACTTCGGCGGCAAGTCGAGCGTGGTCGAGATCTACATCTCGTACCTGCGCAAGAAGATCGACGCCGGCCGCTCGCCGATGATCCACACCGTGCGCGGCGCCGGCTACCTCCTGAAGCCCGCCGACCAGTGAGCCGCACCGGCCGCCCGTCGCTCGGCGACTTCGCGACCCGCTCCGCCCTCCGCGGCTCCCGCCGCGGCCGGCGCGCGCCGTGGACTCTGCGGCGGCGGATGGTCGTCGCCGTGGTCGCGCTCGTCGCGGTGACGGCGGGCGTCGTGGGAGCGGTGAGCGTGCTCTCGGCGCGGTCGATCCTCTACGGCAGCACGGACGCGTCGCTCAGCCAGTCGGTCACGCGCCTCCAGGACTTCGACGGGCCGAGCCGCTTCGGCGGGTCGAGCGCGATCGAGCAGGCCACGACCTGCCCCAGCGGATCCTTCGGCGGCGGCCCGAGCCAGAACCTCAGCACCATCACCGCCGTCCAGGGCTCGGACGGCTCCTTCATCGGCGCCTACGTCGACGCCGACGGGGTCTGCCGGCAGTTCTCGGACCCGGCCGACTCGGTGCTCGCGGCGGCCGTCGCCGCGGGGGGCGAGGAGGCGACCATCGAGCTGCCCGGGAGCCTCGGGACCTACCGCGTGCGCGCGGCGGCGGTCGAGGGCTCCGTCGTCGTCGTCGGCGTCCCCCTGGGCGAGGTCGCCGAGACGCTCGCCTCCCTCACCTGGGTGGTCGTCGTGGTGGTGCTGCTGGCGATGCTGCTGGTCGCCCTCGTCGCCACCGCGATCATCCGCGTGGCCCTGCGGCCCCTGGAGCGGGTGGAGGCGACGGCGACCCGCGTGGCCGAGCTGCCGCTGGACCGCGGCGCCGTCGAGCTGGTCGAGCGGGTCCCGGAGGAGGACGCCGACACCCGCACCGAGGTCGGCCGGGTCGGCGCCGCCTTCAACCGCATGCTCGACCACGTCACCGGTGCGCTGGAGTCGCGGCAGGCGAGCGAGGACAAGGTGCGGCAGTTCGTCGCCGACGCCTCGCACGAGCTGCGGACCCCCCTCGCGGCGATCCGCGGCTACGCGGAGCTGCCCCGTCGGGGCGGGACCGAGCTGCCGGAGTCGGCCGCCTACTCCCTCGACCGGATCGAGTCCGCCGCCACCCGGATGACCTCGCTGGTCGAGGACCTCCTCCTGCTCGCCCGCCTCGACGAGGGCCGCGACCTCGAGAAGGAGCCCGTCGACCTGACGCTGCTCGTGATCGAGGCGCTGTCGGACGCGCACGCCGCGGGCCCCGACCACCAGTGGGATCTCGAGCTCCCCGAGGAGCCGATCGAGATCCGCGGCGACGGCTTCCGGCTGCACCAGGTGGTCGCCAATCTGCTGCGGAACGCGACCGTGCACACGCCCCCCGGCACCCGGGTCGTGGCGGCCCTCGCCGAGGAGGTGTCGGAGGGGCGGCCGATCGCAGTCGTGACGGTCACCGATTCCGGCCCGGGCATCGCGCCGGAGCTGGTGCCGGTGCTGTTCGAGCGCTTCGCCCGCGGCGACTCCTCCCGAGCGCGCACGACCGGATCGACGGGGCTGGGCCTGGCGATCGTGGCGGCGGTCGTCGACGCCCACGGCGGGCGCGTCCTCGTCGCGTCCGAGCCGGGGCGCACGAGCTTCCGCGTCGAGCTGCCGGCGGGCTGAGGGCCGGGACGGCGGTCTCCCGCCGCCCGCCCTACACCGAGACGCCCAGCCGGCGGCGCGCGTCGTCGAGGGTCCGCACCACGGCGACCACCTCGTCGAGCGGGTGCAGCGGCGACTCGGTGCGCCCCTCCGTCACGTACTGCGCGACGTGCAGCGCCTCCCAGGCGAGGCCCTCGCCGCCCTGGAGCGGCGTCTCGTCGATCCACGACCCGCTCTCGGAGCCGCGGGTGAGCGTCACGCCGCCCGGCGTCCAGAACGACGGGTGCACGTCGATCCGCCCCGCCCGCCCCGCGACGCTCGCCGCGTGGCGGGTGTCGGCCAGCACGGTCGAGGTGGCCACCGACTGCACCCCGTGCGCGTGGCTGCCGACGATCGTCGCGGTCGCGTCGACGCCGGTCGAGGTCATGCTGCCGGCGACGACGGTGCTCTGCGGGGTGCCCGCCACCATCGAGACGAAGGAGGAGGCGTAGACGCCGACGTCCAGCAGGCCGCCGCCCGCGAGCGACGGGTCGAAGATCCGGCTGGAGGGGTCGAAGTCGAAGGCGGCGCCGAAGTCGGCCGAGACGACGGCGGGCGCGCCGACCGCCCCGTCGGCGAGCAGCTGCCGCACGACGTCCATGTGCGGCAGGTAGCGCATCCACATCGCCTCCATCGCGAAGACTCCGGCGTCGCGCGCGGCGTGCACCATCATCTCGGCCTCGCCCGGGGTCGGCGCGAACGGCTTCTCGACCAGGATGTGCTTGCCCGCGGCGATGGCGAGCAGTGCCTGGCGGGCGTGCTCCGAGTGCGGGGAGGCGATGTAGACCACGTCGACCTCCGGATCCTCGACCACGGCCTCGTAGCCGGCCGAGGCCCGCTCGATCCCGAACCGGCTCGCGAACCGCTCCGCGCGCTCCAGCGAGCGGGAGCCCACCGAGACCACGCGCTGCCGGGTGTGCTTCTGCAGCGCCTCGACGAACGAGCCGGCGATCGAGCCGGGCGCGATCACCCCCCAGCGCAGGACGGGGGAGTCGAGGAGGGAGGGGAGTCGGGGCTCGGGAAGCGTCAGTGCCATGCGTCCACGCTAGGGCCCCGTGCCCGGCGGGGGCGAGGGGGTGCGCGGCGGTCCCCTAGGGTGTGACGGCACGCGCAGTCGCGGGCGGAGGAGGACGTCATGCCCGAGTGGTACACCCTGGGCGTCGTCGCCCTCGTGATCGTCGTGGTGGTCGTCGCGATCGTGCGCTTCCGGTTCAACCCGGTGCTGGCGCTGGCCGTGGGAGCCGCCGCGATCGGCCTGCTCACCGGGCTCGGCCCCGTCGACACCGTCTCCACGATGACCACCGGCTTCGGCGAGGTGATGATGGAGGCGGGCCTCCTGATCGGCTGGGGCGTGCTCATCGGCGCGATGCTCAACGAGATGGGCGCCGTCGTCCGGCTCGTCGAGGGCCTGCTGCGCGTCTTCGGCCGCCGCGGGATCCCCTACGCGCTGGGCCTCTCCTTCGCCACCTACCTGCAGACGATCTTCGTCGACGCGCTGATCGTGATCGCGGCGCCGCTCGCCCGCCGGATCGCGCCGCGGCTGGGGCGCGCGGGCACCGGCATCGTCGCCGTGACCTTCGCCGTCGGGCTCGAGACGGGCATCGTGATGATGGTGCCCGGCTTCGCCGCGGTCGCGCTCGCGGGGCTGCTCGGAGTGCCGCTGGGCGTGATGATGCTCGGCGGATTCGCGGTGGTGGCGCCGACGGTCGTGGTCACGATCCTGCTGATGTCGCTCGCGTTCCGCCTCGGCTTCTGGGACCCGGCGCGCGACGAGCAGCTGGTCGTGCGCGACGATACGACCGGGCTCGCGACGGTGGGGGCGTCGCCCGCCGCGGACGGCGGACGGCTGCCGTCGTTCGGAGCGCGGGGGAGCGGCGGGGCGTCCTCGAGCGGAGTCGGAGCGGCATCGGGCGGCTCGTCCGGCTCGTCCGTCGAGGACGCGGCGGGTCCCGCCGGAGCGCAGGACGCCCACGCCGCCCGCGAGCGCCCGCTCCTGCTCCTCTTCGCGCCCATGCTCCTCGCCCTCCTGCTCATCGCCGCGCAGGCGGTGCTCACCGTCTCCGGGGTCGAGCTGCCGGTGCTGCAGTTCCTCGGGAACCCCGTCATCGCGCTCCTCCTCGCCGTGATCGGCACCGGAGTGGTCGGCCGATCCACCGTGGGAACCGCGCGGATGGAGAAGGCGGTCGCCAAGGGCTTCCAGGACGGCGGGCAGATCTTCCTGCTCACCGGCGTCGGCGGGGCGCTCGCCGCGGTGATCGCCCAGGGCGACCTCGGCGAGATCCTGAAGGGCTACTTCTCGACCTCGGCGACCGCGCCGCTGCTGCTCGTCTGGGTGATGGCGGCCGTGCTGCACATCGCGGTCGGCTCGGTCACCCTCTCGGCGATCACGGCGGCCGGAGTCGTCGCGCCGGTCGCCGCGACACTCGGCCTCGACCCGCTGCTGATCGCACTCGCCGCGGGCTCCGGCGCGCTGTTCTGCATCCACGTCACCTCGAACACCTTCTGGCTGCTGCAGAGCTTCCTCGGCCAGTCGGTCCGCGGCGCCCTCAAGTCCGTGACCGTCGGCGTCTCCCTCGCCTCCGTCCTCGCGCTCGGCGCCACGCTCGTCCTCTCCCTCTTCCTCTGACCGGGCCCTCCTTCCTCCTCTCGCCGGATGCCACTCGGGCACTCGAGTCGCCGGGCGAGGCGTACCGACGAGGCATCTCGCGGAGGTGACCCGGCCGACACGTGACGGAAACATGGAGCCTCTATCTTCCTGAGAGGGTTCACATCCGATTCGGAGATCCAGACGCCGACGGGGGCCCGATCCGTTCCGTCACGCCTCGACAAGGGAAGAACTCCGCTTGAGATCTCGAACCGCCCTCGCCTCCGGATGCGCCGCGCTCGCGCTCGCCGCCGGCGGTCTCCTGGTCGCCCCGCCGGCGACCGCCACGACCGCAGCACCCGCCGACTACACCCGCGTGGACATCGTGCGTCCGCCGTCCGCTCCGATCGCGGTGCCGACCAGCTACCCGCAGCAGACCCCGCTGACCGAGGTGCCCGTCGACCCGACCGACGCCTCGCTCCTGCGCGGAGTCACCCCCTACGACGCCATCGCGCCGCAGCTGAACGCGCTCGCCGCCCGCTCCGACCGGGTCTCGACCCAGGTGGTCGGGAAGTCCGGCCTCGGCCGCGACATCTACCTGGTCACCGTCACCGCCCCCGAGACCGAGGCCGAGACGGCGCAGCAGGCCGAGTGGCGCGACCGGCTCAAGTACGAGCCCGCCGCCGCGGCCGCCGACGCCGAGCTGATGGACGGCTACAAGGTGCCGGTCTGGTTCAACGGCAACATCCACGGCAACGAGTGGGAGGGCAGCGACGCGATCCTCGAGTACATCGAGGGCGTCGCCACCGCCGAGGACGCGGAGACCGAGGCGCTGCTCGAGGGCAACCGCCTCTACTTCACCGTCACCAACAACCCCGACGGCCGCGCCCTCGGCCAGCGCGCCGTCGCCGCGGGCTACGACCCGAACCGCGACATGATCACCGGAGCCACCAGCGAGGCGGCCGTGATCCGCGACCTCTCGAGCGTGCTCCAGCCCACGTACTTCATCGACATCCACGGCTACACCGGGATCCTCCAGGTCGAGCCCTGCGGCCCGCCGCACGGCGAGAACTACGAGTACGACCTCTTCCTCCCGCACGCGTACGCGACCGCGCTCGAGATCGAGCGCCGCGTCGTCGAGGCCGACGTGCCCGGCAACACCTACCTCGCCGAGGACGGCAGCGCCACGACGGACAACACCGGGAAGATCCTCATCCCCTACCGCGACATCCGCGCGGGCTGGGACGACTGGCCTCCCATCTTCGCCCCGCAGTACGTCGCCTTCCAGGGCGCGATCACCAACACGGTGGAGCTTCCGCTCGGCCGCACGGCCAACAGCACTCCGGAGGAGATCGCCCAGGGCCAGGCCAACGCGGACATCGACGTCGAGGTCGCCGGGATCGTCATGGACGCCTCCGTCGACTACATCGAGGCCAACCGCGACGCGCTCCTGAGCAACCAGGTCAGCATCTTCGAGCGCGGCGTCACCGGCGCCCCCGCCATCGAGATCCCCGCCGACGTCTCCGCGGCCGACCTGCCCGCGGGCGTGCCGACCGAGTGGACCGAGATCTGGGACGAGACCGACGTCTACACGACCGAGTACCCGCGCGCCTACGTCATCCCCGTCGACGGCACGCAGCGCTCCGTCTCGGACGCCGAGACCCTCGTCGCGCAGCTGCTCGCCCACGGCGTCGAGGTGTCGCGGACCACGGCCGCCACGAGCGTCGGAGGAGTCTCCTACCCCGCGGGTACCTACCTGGTCGACATGCACCAGTCGGTCCGCGGCCTCGCCAACGTCCTCCTCGCCGACGGCAGCGACATCTCGAGCCGTGTGCCCGAGATGTACGACGTCTCGGCCTGGAGCCTCTCGCTCCTCTGGGGCGCCGACGTGCAGGCGATCGGCTCCACCACCGATGCCCTCCCAGCCGTCGGCCTGGAGCCGGTGACCGCCGTCGCTCCGGTCGGCTCCGTCCCGGCAGGCGCCGACTACCTCGCCTTCGAGCCGCGCGGCGTCCTGGAGTACCAGGCCGTCAACGCGCTGCTGGCCGACGGCGTCGCCCTCGAGCAGTTCGAGGACGGCACCATCGCCCTGCGTGCCGACGCCGCCGGGCTCGCGGCCGCCGAGGGAGCCGCCGCCGTCTTCGGCGTCGACTTCACGGCGACCACCGCCGACCGCGTGCGCGCCGAGGACGGGAAGGCGCTCGACGCCCTCCGCGTCGCCTACTCCGGCACGAACGAGGACCGCGACGCCCTGGCCAAGCTCGGCTTCGCCGACGCGGTCGCCGTCGACGCGGCCGCGCTCACCGCGGGCACCGCGACCCTCGAGGGTGCCGACGTGCTCTACGTGGGACGCGCCCTCTCCTTCACCCCGGAGCAGGCCGCAGGCCGCACCGTGGTCGAGGAGTTCCTCGCGGCGGGCGGCGACGTCGTCGGCCGCGGTGGCGCAGGAGCGGCCTTCGTGTCCGACTTCGGCCTGGCCGAGCTGACCGCGCAGACCGGCACCAGCGGCTCCAACGGCATCGTCTCGGTCGAGACGCCCGCCGGCGGAGTCCTCGGCGACTACCCGCAGGACACCGCGTTCGTCTCGCCGGCACTGTGGTTCGCCGGCTTCGACGAGTCGGTCGCGGTCGAGCAGAGCTACTCGGAGGACGGCACGTTCGTCGCCGGGCACTGGGTCGACTCCGAGGGGCAGTCCCGGAGCGACGCGGCCGGGCAGGCCTCGGCCGTCTCGTTCTCGACGGAGTCGGGCACCGAGGGCTTCCTCTTCGGCACCTCGCCGGTGTTCCGCAACCACCCGGTCGGAGCGTTCAGCGACGTCGCCCGGGCGCTGCTCGCCGTGGCGCCGGAGGGCGCCGCCGTCGAGCTGCCGGGGACCCCGGAGCCCACGCCGACGCCGGAGCCGACCGGCTCGCCGGAGCCGACCGCGACTCCCGAGCCCACGGCGACTCCTGAGCCGACCGGCTCACCGGAGCCGACCGCGACCCCCGAGCCGACGGCGACTCCTGAGCCGACCGTGACGCCCGAGCCGACCGTGACGCCCGAGCCGACCGCGAGCCCCGAGCCCACGTCGACCCCGGAGCCCACCGTCGTGCCGACGGCCGGACCGACCGCCACGGCCGCGCCGATCACCGCACCGACCGGCCCCGGCGGCCTCCCCTCCACCGGAGTGGAGACCGGCTCCTGGCTGCTGCTCTCGGGAGGTGCTGTCGCCCTCGGCCTCGGCTCGCTCCTGATCGCCCGCAGCCGTCGCCGCGAGGACCAGGAGGCCTAGCCTCCGCCTTCGGGGAGGGATCGGGCGCCCGCCGCCCGGTCCCTCCCCGAAGGCGGAGGCTAGGCCTCCTGGTCCTCGCGGCGACGGCTG
>NZ_PSTO01000022.1:0-57575 GCF_002930975.1 Rathayibacter sp. AY1A3
GGGGGAGAGGGGGGTTCTCGGGGCGGTGCAGGAGGAGCGCTGCGGGACGCTCCTCCCCCGGCCCGTCGCGCGGGGGCGCTCCGGGCCGGGTGGAGAGGGGATCAGCTCGCGAAGGTCCAGGTGAGCGGGAGCGAGGCGGACAGGCCCTGGTAGGCGTTGGTGGCCGACGAGTCGAGGGTCACGGCGATGGAGAAGGGGGTGGAGGTGCCGGGGGTGACCGGGGCGGTGTTGAGGGTCTTGACGGCCGAGCCGGCGAGGGTCGCGGCGGTGCCGGTGAAGACGGTGGTCCCGCCGGAGGTGATCACGACGTTGAGCTTGCCGCAGAAGTCGGTGGCGGAGCCGGAGGCGCCGGCCGCGACGTTGTTGCTCTGCGAGCAGGTGGCGCCGGGGGTCAGCGTGAAGGTGTTGGCGGCGACGGTGCCGGTGTTCTTCAGCGTGATCGCGGTGGTGACGGTCTGGCCGGGGACCATCGTGGTCGATCCGCCGAACTTGTTGATGGTCGCGCAGGTCGCGGTGTTGGTGCTGATCGAGCCGCCGTCGGTGCTGAGGCAGGTGATGGGGCTGGCGCCGGTCGACTTCTCCTCCATGACGAGCGAGCCGGAGGCGGCGGTGTTGCCGGTGTTGGAGATGCTCGCGACGAAGCCGGACAGGGTGCCGGACATCGAGACGGAGAGGAGAGCGGCGGCGGCGATGCTCGTCGCGATGGCGAGGGGAGCGAAGCGGACGCGCTTGGACTTGGCGGTGTGGGTCGACATGGCAGGACTCCTGATCGGGTGGGGCGGGCTGATGCTGAAGGGGGAGGGTCCGGCTGGTGGTCCGCCGAACTCGATTGACCGCTAAGTTACTTGATGGCAAAGATACATTGCAATCGTTCTTTCACCCCCTGTCCGGGTGACAGGCCGGGACCCCCGAGGGCGACCCGTACGATGACCCCAGCCCTACCCCGAGAAGGACGAATGACCACCGAGAGACCGACCCCGCGCGACGTCGACCAGGACGCGCCCGCCGTGCAGCTGCGGCAGTCGCTCCGCCTGCTCGAGAACGCGCAGCGGCACCTCCGCGCGAGCATCGCCGCGGGCGTGGGCGTGGGCATCTCGGAGCTCACCGCGCTCGAGGTGCTCGGCGAGTCGCCCGACCTCACGCCGAAGTGGCTGGGTCTCGAGCTCTCCCTCTCGACAGGCGCCGTGACCGCGCTCCTCGACCGGCTGGCGACCGCCGGCCACGTCGACCGGCTCGCCAACCCGCAGGACCGCCGCAGCGTCCTGCTGCGCCTCACCGCCTCCGGGGAGCAGCTGCTCGCGCAGGTGGACGAGCGCTACGACGAGGTCAGCGCGGAGGTGCTGAAGGCCTCCCCCGGGCTGAACGGCATGGCGGACGACCTGGCGCGTGCCGCCGCGGTCATCACCGCGCACACGATCCGCTGATCCGCGCCAGTCGCTAGGAGTCCAGCGCCCGGGTCAGGGTCCAGACGTTGCGCCCCTCGGAGCGCTCGTGCTCGAACGTGGTCGTCAGCGCCTGGATGAGGGCGAGCCCGCGGCCCGACTCGGCGAAGACGTCCGGCATCTCCCGCGGCCCCGTGCCGATGTCCGGCGGATCGGCCGTGTCGACCAGCTCCGCGTGGATCGCGTCTCCCTCGACGCGCACGACGAGGCGGCAGACGATCGTCGTCGTCGACGTCGCGTGCTGGATGACGTTGTCGACCAGCTCGACCAGCGCCGTCTCGACGGCCATGCGGTCGCGGGTCGGCAGGTCCGGGCGCTCGCCCCAGAGCTCGGCGAGCATCTCGTGGACGACCTCGGTGTCGTCCGGGGGCGTGCGGAACCCGACGCTGCGCTCAGTCACGGTACGCGTCGCCGGCCGTGTCGAAGAGGGTGAGCACCCGGTCGAGGTTGGACAGCTGCAGCACCATCACGACCTGCTCGCTGGGCGCCGCGATCCGCAGGTCGCCGCCCGCCTGCCGCGCGGTCTTGAGAGCGCCGACCAGGGCGCCGAGGCCGGAGGAGTCCATGAACGTCACCGCGCTGAGCTCGACGACGATGCGGGGGCTGCCCTCGTCGATCGCCCGGCGGACGGCCGAGCGCAGCTCCGGAGCCGAGGCCGCGTTGAGCCGCCCCTCCCCCCGCAGCACGGCGATGTCGGGGGCGATCGTCTCGGTCGTGAACGTCATGCGGGGTCCTTCTCGGCGGAGCGGTCGGCGCCCGTGCGGGTCAGCACGAGGGCGGTGATGTCGTCGGACGCGGAGCCGGAGGCGGCGAGCGCCCTCAGCGCCTGCAGGAACGCGGCGGTGTCGGCGGAGTCGCGGGCGAGGTCGACCGCGCGCGCCAGGGACTGCAGCGTCCCGTCGTAGAGGTCGAGGACGCCGTCGGTGAAGGCCAGGAGCGAGTCGCCGACCGCGAGCTCCACGGTCTGGGTGATCCAGCCGCCGTCCTCCGCGATGCCCAGCGGGAGGCCCAGTGCCGCGAGCCGCTGGAACGAGCCGTCGGCGCGGAGGAGGACGGTGAGCCCGTGGCCCGCGTCGACGAAGTCGATCCGGCCGGACGCGGTGTCGAGGCGCCCGTGGAAGAGGGTCGCGAAGGTCTCGGTGGCCGTGAAGTCGTCGTGCAGCTGGGCGCTCACCGCGCTGACGACCGCGTCGGGGTCGCCGCCCAGGCGCGCCCGGAACGCGGAGCGGATCGAGGCGGCCACGATCGCCGCTGCCGTCCCCTTGCCCATCACGTCCACGAGGGTCAGGTCGACCGTCTCGTCGTCGCCGCGCCAGCTGTAGAAGTCGCCGGTGATCGTCCACCGCGGCAGCGAGAGCCCCGAGAGCTCGTAGCCGGCGGGGTGGTGGAGGGAGGAGGGAGCCATCTGCGTCTGCATGTCGGCGGCGCGGTCGCGCTCCGCCGTGTCGCGCAGCTCCCGCTCGACCCACTCGCCGAACTCCTCGAGCAGCTGCCGCTCGTCCGGGGTGAGGCTCCGGGGCACGAAGTCGATGAGGCAGAGCGTGCCCAGCTGCAGGTCGCCCTCGACCGACAGCGGCCGCCCGGCGTAGAAGCGGACGTGCGGGTACCCCGCGACGTGCTCGTGCCCGACCCACGCCTCGTCGGCACCGAGGTCCGGCACGACGAAGGTGGTGCGCTTCTCGAGCGTCGCGTCGCAGAAGGTGCCGGCGCGCGGGTAGGCGAGCACGGCGTCCGGACGCTGCGGGGACTTCGTGAACAGCGTGGTGTCGTCGAGGAAGTGGATCTCGGCCACGGGCACGCGGAACAGCTCCTCGGCCATCCGCGTGATCCGGTCGAAGCGCTCCTCCGGAGCCGACCCCATCATCTCGAGCGCCTCGAGCGCCACCAGCCGCGGATCCTGCTCGGCCTCGATCATCCGTGCCCCCTTCCCCCTGCGCGCCGCGCCGGGACTCCCCGGAGCGCACACGCACCTCCGACCGTATCGCCCCGCTTGACGGGTGGGGGACCTTCGGCGCCTCTGTACCCCTCACGGGGTACGGCTGTCGCAGATCGCGCGGTCGGGAGCGTCGGCGGTGGCCGATCCCGGCCGTCCTCGCCTCCGTCTCTTGCCGCCGGACGGAGCGGACCCCTACTCTTCACCCGACGCTCCCCCGGCGACCCGCGAGCACCCGAAGCCCGCAGGCTCGTGGGCGTCGCCTCAGGAGCGCCCGTGCCCACCCAGCCGCGTCCCCTCCGCCGAACGCGCGCGGAGACGAACCGACCCTCTCGATCCGACGCGCCCCGGCGCGGGAGCCCGCTCGCTGCGGCGCTCCTGCTGGTGACCGCCCTGATCCTCCCGCTCGCCGCCGCGCCGACCGCGTCCGCCGTCGACTCGGCGGGCGACGAGTACGACGCGATGCGCCTCGGCCTCGTCGCCGACCTGACGGGCACGATCCCGGGCAGCGCGAGCGTCGGCGGCCTCGCCGCGGCGAAGGGCCGCCTCGTCGCCGAGGCCGAGGGCTACTGGTCGACGCTCGAGACCGACGGCGGCGAGCCCTGGCCCGACCTGGTCACGGGCACCTCGGCGGTGGAGGTGTGGGCCGCCTACAAGCGGGTCACCGTCCTCGCGACCGCGCTGAAGACCCCCGGCACCGCCCTCAGCGGCGACCCGGCGCTCCTCCGCGACGTCGTCACGACCGCCGACTGGCTCTCGGCGAACCGCTACAACCGCTCGACCACCGGCACCTCCCGCTGGTGGGAGCAGCAGATCGGCATCCCGCTCGAGCTGAACAGCATCACCGCCCTCCTCTTCCCCGACCTCTCGGCGGAGCAGGTGCAGGCCTACCTGTCGGCCTCGACGCGCTTCGCCGACACCGTCACCCGGACCGGCGCCAACCGCGTCTGGACGGCGGCGGTCATCGCCGGGCGGGCGGTGCTGCTGAAGCAGCCGGCGAAGATCGCGGAGGCGGCCGCCGGCATCGACCCGGCGCTGCGGACGGTGGCGTCCGGCGACGGCTTCCACGCCGACGGCTCCTTCGTGCAGCACAGCGTCTTCGCCTACAGCGGCGGGTACGGGCTCTCGATGCTCGACACCCTCGACGACCTGTACGCGCTGCTCGACGGCTCCCGCTGGGAGATCACGAGCCCGGAGGGGCTCGGCGTGTGCGACCGGCTCGCCTCCTCCTTCGCCCCCGTCACCTGGTGCGGCGCCGTGATGTCGACGGTCCGCGGCCGCGAGACCGCGCGGGCGGAGTCGGAGGACGGCGACGTCGGCGTCCAGCTGCAGGCGGCGGTGCTGCGCCTCGCCGACAGCGCCCCTCCCTCGGCCAGGACACGGACGAACGCGCTGGCGAAGAGCTGGCTGGCCTGCAACTCCGGCAGCCCCGTGAGCATCGAGACGGCCGGATCCGTCAGCGACGTCGTGCGCGCGCGGCTCGTCCTCGCCGACACCGGCCTGACCGCGACCCCGATCGGCTCGGGCGTCCGGGCCTTCGCCGGGATGGACCGCTTCACGCGGACCACGGCGACCTCGGGCTTCGCCGTCGGCCTGTCGAGCACGCGGATCGCCCGCTACGAGTCGCTCAACGGCGAGAACCGCAGCGGCTGGTACACCGGCGACGGCGCGACCTCGCTCCACCTCGGCAGCGGGCGCCAGTACGACGACGGCTACTGGGCCACGGCGAACCCGTACCGGATGCCCGGCACCACCGAGGACACGATCGTCCGGAGCGCGGGCGAGGGCGCGTCGTCCCGCCCGACGACGACATTCTCCGGGAGCCTCGAGAGCCCGTCGCGGCGGACGGGGATCGCGGCGCTCGACTTCGACGCGGCGTCGGTGAGCCTGGTCGCGAAGAAGGCCTGGTTCACCTTCGACGACGAGATCCTCGCGCTCGGCTCCGGGATCACGGCGACCGACATGTCCGGGACCGGCTGGGACGGGGCGCGCCGGCGCGCGGAGACGGTGATCGACGACCGCCGCGACCTCGCTCCCGATGCGAGGCTCCGCGTGGACGGCGTCCTCCGCGGTGCGGAGGCGACCGCCACGAGCACCGCCCGCTGGGCCTCGATCACCGGTTCCGCGGAGTCGGTGGGCTACGTCTTCCCGGCGCCGATCGCCCTGACCGCGCAGGGACGGACCCGCACCGGAGCCTGGAGCGCCGTGAGCGCCGCCGGCTCGCCGGCGCCGGTAACCGGCCACTACTACTCCCTCACGACGAGCCACGGCACGAACCCGACCGGTGCCTCGTACGCGTACACGGTCCTCCCCGGCGCCTCCGAGGCGGCGACCGCCGCGTACGCGGCGGACCCGGACGTGACCGTGCTCAGCAACACCCCCCAGCTGAGCGCCGCCCGCGACCGCTCGACCGGCACCGTGAGCGCCGTGTCGTGGAAGGCCGGGACCACGAGCCCCGTGCTCGTCGGAGGCACCCGGGTCGCGAGCATCACCGGCGCCGGACTGGTCTCGATCCGGGAGGACGCGGACACGGTGACCGTCTCGACCGTCGACCCGACGCAGGTCTCGACGAGCGCGCTCACCGTGACGCTGGCGCGGCCGACCGCGGGCACGGTGTCCTCGAGCGCCGCCCTGAGCGTGACGAGCAGGACGAGCACCGCGACGACGATCACGTTCCGGCCGAGCGGGCTGAAGGGAGCGACGGCGTCCATCGTGCTCGCGAAGAGCGCCACCACCCCTGTGCCGACGACCACGCCGACCGCGACCGCAGCGCCGACCTCCACGCCGACCGCCACCGCGACGCCGCTCGCCGCCGTCGGAGCCGGCACCCACCAGAACGGCTCGCCGGCCGTCGCCGTCACGGGCACCTGGTCCACGACCTCCTCCTCCGCGGACAGCGGCGGCGGCGTCTCCTTCTCGTCGACAGGGGGCGCCTCCGCCACCCTCCGCTTCACCGGCACCGGAGTCTCGTGGGTGAGCCGCCGGTCCAGCACGTCCGGGATCGACGAGGTCCGCCTCGACGGCGTCCTCGTGGCCTCGGTCGACCGCTACAGCGCCACCACCCGCTCCGCCCAGACCGTCTGGACCAGCGGGACCCTGCCCGCCGGCACCCACACCGTCACGATCACCCGCGGCAGCACACGGAATCCGGCGGCGACCGGGGGCAATCTGATCCACGACGCCTTCGTCGTGAGGGGCTGACCGCCCGGCTATCACCGGCCGCGGTGCCTGGCCAGGCCCTCGCTCGGCGGCGGGCGGGCCCGTAGCGTCGCCAGGACCGATCGACCCGCCGGGGTCACGACGAGAGGACGCGCCACGAGCAGCACGAGCGACATGATCCGGAGCCACCCCGAGGAGCTGCGCGGCGTCGATCCGGAGGTCCTGGCCGAGTGCATCGACGCGTGCGGCGCCTGCGCACTCACCTGCACCGCCTGCGCCGACGCGTGCCTCGGCGAGGAGTCGGTCGCCGAGCTGGTCCACTGCATCCGCACCGACCTCGCCTGCGCCGACGTGTGCGCCGCGACCGGCGCCGTGCTCTCCCGCCGCGGCGTCGTCGGATCCGCGGCCGTCCGCGCCCTCGTCGAGGCCTGCCTCCTGGCCTGCCGCGCCTGCGCCGACGACTGCGAGCAGCACGCCGGGATGCACGAGCACTGCCGGATCTGCGCCGAGGCCTGCCGCCGCTGCGAGCAGGCGTGCGAGAGGCTGCTCGCGCAGCTCTGAGCGCGGGCTCCACCGCGGGACACCTCCCCCACCGGACTCGACGGGCGGCTGTCAACCGTCCTGCCCTGAGCGTCCGGCGCTCGTACGGTCGGTGGCGAGCACGGCGTCGTCGGGGCTCGGAGCGATCGCAGGCGGTCCTTCCGTCCCCGACGATCCGCAGACGCTCGAGATGGAGGACGACCGTGGCCCAGACCAGCACCGAGCGCGACCGCACCGCGCCCGACCCCGACGACTCCCGCAAGCCCGACGGACCGACCGAGGTCACCAAGCGCTCGTGGGGCTACGTCCTCAAGAAGACGCTCCGCGAGTTCGGCGCCGACCAGTGCACCGACATCGCGGCCGGCCTCACCTACTACGCCGTCCTCGCGCTGTTCCCCGGGCTGCTCGCGATCGTCTCGATCCTCGGCCTCTTCGGCCAGGCCGAGACCACGACCGACACTGTGCTCGAGATCGCCGGCGGATTCGTGTCGGCCGACGTCCTCGACACGGTCCGCGGCCCGATCCAGGAGCTCACCTCCAGCCCCGCCGCCGGTCTGGCCTTCGTCACCGGTGTCCTCGGCGCCCTCTGGTCCGCCTCCGGCTACGTCGGCGCGTTCGGGCGCGGCATGAACCGCGTCTACGAGATCGACGAGGGCCGCCCGATCTGGAAGCTGCGCCCCACGATGCTCGCCGTCACCCTCGTGACGGTCCTCCTGCTCGTGATCGCCGGGCTGATCCTCGTGCTCAGCGGACCCGTCGCGCAGACCATCGGCGACGCCGTCGGCCTCGGCGAGGTCGCCCTGACGGTGTGGAGCATCGCCAAGTGGCCGGTGCTGATCGCGATCATGGTCGTGATCGTCGCGGTCCTCTACCACTGGTCCCCCAACGTCCGGCAGCCGAAGTTCCGCTGGACGAGCATGGGCTCGCTCCTCGCGCTCGTGGTGTGGGCACTGGCGTCGGCCGGCTTCGCGTTCTACGTCGCCAACTTCAGCAACTACAACAAGACGTACGGCGCGCTCGGCGGCGTGATCGTCTTCCTCCTCTGGCTCTGGATCACGAACCTCGCCCTGCTCTTCGGGGCGGAGTTCGACGCCGAGCTCGAGCGCGGCCGCCAGCTGCAGGCCGGCATCGAAGCCGAGGAGCACATCCAGCTCCCGCCCCGCGACACCCGGCAGAGCGAGAAGAAGGCGGAGAAGCACGCCGAGGACGTCGCCGACGGCCGCGAGCTCCGCGAGAGCGCCGGGCGCCCCGAGCGGTGATTCCGACCGGGCGGGACCTCCCGGCCCGTTAGGGGAGCCGCCTCCCCGCGGCAACCCTCTTGAGGTCCCGCGGGCGGCGCGCGGAGGCTGGTCGCATGCGGAAACTGCACTACTCCAGCGGCCACCTCCTCGTCGGCGACCTGACCTGCAAGGCGGTCCTCCGGTACGCCCGGGCCCTCGCGGACGTCAACAAGTCGGACGTCGTCTCGGTGCCGGTCCTGACCGAGGGCGGCGGCCGCGCCTACGCCCACCTGCTGATCGGGCCGGCGAGCCAGCTCTGGTCGCTGCCGATCGACAGCAGCGAGGTGGAGGAGCCGGACGACGCGGAGGTCATCGCCCACATCGAGCTCGAGACGCGCCGCATGCAGCCGGCCCGCCCCTCCTGGAGCGAGGAGATGACGGACATCCCGCCGCTGGACTTCCTCGAGTACACGGACATCGCCGACCTCGAGGACGCCCGGCGCGACCCGATGGACTAGGCCGCCGCCGGCTCCTCGGTGGAGCGGGAGTCGCTGAGGGACAGCGAGCCGATCGTCGCGATCACGCCGACGAGGACCGCCACGACCAGGAAGGCGACCCGCTCACCCGCGAAGAAGCTCCGGACGAGGTCCGCGCTCCACGCGCCCGCCGGGAGGGTGGTCGCCACCAGTGCGGCGATCAGCGTGCCGACGACGGCCGTGCCGATGCTGGTGCCGATCTCCTGGGCCGTGTCGTTGAGCGCCGCACCGATCGAGGTGCGGTTCGCGGGCATCGCCTCGACGAGGGCGACGGCGCAGATGGTCATGATCGTCCGCAGGCCCACCGTCATCACGACCATCATCACGGCGATCGCGAGGTAGCCCCGGTCCACCGCCCAGGACATCCCGAGCAGCGCGCCGACCAGGAGCCCGGTGCCGATCAGGCAGGCCGCGCGGTGCCCCAGCTTCGCGGCGAGGCGCTCGGTGATCGGAGTGGCGGCGAGCATCGTGACGATGACGGGCAGGTTCGCGAGGCCGGCGCGCACCGGGCTCCAGCCGTAGGCGTACTGGAAGTGCAGGATCAGGCCGAACAGGACGCTCGCGAAGGCGACCGAGGCGCCGAGCTGCGTGAGCGCCGCTCCCCGCGCGGGGCCGGCGCGGAAGATCGCGAGGTCGATCATGGGCGAGACGGCGCGGCGCTCGCGGACGACGAATCCCGCGACGGCGGCGACGGTGCCCGCGGCGCAGGCGATCGTGAGGAGCGACAGCCAGCCGTTCTCGACTCCGCTGGTGAGCGTGTAGCAGCCGAGCCCCACCGCGGCGACGGTGAGGGCGGTCCCCGGCAGGTCGAGCCGACCGGAGGTGAGGTCGGCGCGCTGGTCCGCGGGGACTCCGAGGCGCACGCCGATCCAGACCAGCAGCGCGATCGGGGCGTTGACGACGAGCAGCCACTGCCAGCTGACGGTGCTGAGGATCGAGCCGCCGAGGAGGGGGCCGAGGACCATGCCGGACATCCCGACGATCATCACGATCGTGATAGACCGCATGCGGAGCCTCTCGTCGTCGAAGAGCCGGAACACCAGCGACATCGTGACGGGCGCCATGGCGGCCGCGGCGCAGCCGAGCGCCGCGCGGAGGGCGATCAGCTGGCCGATGTCGGTGACGAGGACGACGGCGAGGCTGATCAGCCCGAACGCGGCGAGGCCGGTGAGGAGCACGCGGCGGCGGCCGAACCGGTCGGCGGCGGACCCGGCTGTCAGCAGCAGCCCGCCGAAGGTCAGGGAGTAGGCACCGGTCACCCACTGCAGTCCGGCGGTCGACCCGTCGAGTGAGCGTCCGATCGTCGGGAGGGCGATCGAGAGCAGCGTGTTGTCGACCATCTCGACGAAGAACGCGAGGCAGAGAGCGGCGAGCGGGAGTGCCGCGGAGCGGAGGGAGGTGTGAGCGCGGGACTCGGCGGAGGTGGTCGTCGGAGCGGACATCGAGGCGCCTTCCTATCGAACGCCGTTCGACTCTCGTACGGCGTTCGATAGTATGGAACGCCGTTCGGTAAGATGCAAGCCATGCCTGCAGATCGCCCGACGGAGACCGCTGCCGCGCCCTCCCCCGCCCGGGGCCGCCGCCGAGCGTCGCACTCGCTCGACACCGTGCTGGCCGAGGCGATCGCGATCCTCGACGAGTCCGGGGAGTCGGCCCTCACGTTCCGCGCGCTCGCGGCCCGACTCGGCGGCGGCGTGGCGAGCATCTACTGGTACGTCGGCAGCCGCGACGAGCTGCTGGAGCGGGCGACCGACGAGGTCATGGGTCGGGTCCTCGCCGACAGCGAGCCGCTCACCCACGGGCCGGACCCGATCGACAACGTCCGCGCCGTCGCACTGGCCCTCTTCGACGAGTGCGTCCGCCGACCCTGGTTCGGCCTCTACATGCTCCGCACGACCGGGGTGCAGCCCAACTCGATGGCGATGTACGAGCGCCTCGGGCAGCAGCTCATGGCTCTCGACCTGACGCCCCGGCAGCGGTTCCACGCCGTGTCGTCCATCGTCAGCTACGTCGTCGGAGTCGCGGCCGACCTGGCGCAGCCGCCGCCCCGCGAGTTCCTCGAGAGCGGGATGGAGAGGGGCGAGTTCCTCGAGCACCTGGCCGACCGCTGGCGCGCCCTCGATCCGGAGGAGTTCCCCTTCGGCCACCACGCGGCCGACGTCATGGCGACGCACGACGACCTCGACGTGTTCCGCTCCGGCCTCGACCTGCTGCTGGCCGGGCTCCGGCTGCAGGCGGGGCGGCGCTGAGGCCTCCGGCGAGACGCCCCTACTGCTCGTCCCGGGACCCGCGACAGCTCGACGAGCGCCGTACGACGAGCTCGGGCTGGAAGCGCACCTGGCGCGGCTCCCGCTCGAGGAGGAGCTCGACGGCCGTCGCGCCGAGGAGCGCGCTCGGCTGCCGGACACTCGAGAGCGGCACAACCGTGGCGGTCGCGAAGGCGATGTCGTCGTAGCCGATGAGGGCGATGTCCTCGGGGACGCGGACCCGGCCGAGGAGCACGAGCGCCTGCAGGACACCCACCGCGAGCAGGTCGTTGGCGCAGAAGACCGCGTCCGGGCGATCCTCCGCGTTCCGCTCGGCGAGAGCCCGGCCGACTTCTCTGCCCGCCAGGACCGAGAGCGCGTCGGTGGGGATCTCCTCGAGGACCGCGCCCTCGACGGCGGCGACGGCCGCGCGTGCACCGGCCAGACGGTCGGCGACCTGCCGGATCGACTCCGGACCCCCGATCACGGCGAGGCGGCGGCGACCGAGACCGAGCAGGTGCTCCGCGGCGAGGCGCCCCCCTGCGACGTCGTCGACCGAGACCGAGGAGACGGCGGGGTCGTCCGATTCGCTGTCGACCAGGACGCAGGGGATGCCGTGCGATCGGAGACGGGCGAGCCGCGTCGGGTCCTCACCCTGCGGCGAGAGGAGGACACCGGTCACCCGCTGCTCGTCGAAGAGGTCGAGGTAGGCGCCCTCACGTTCCGCGTCGCCGTCGGTGCTCGCCAGCAGGACGGCGAGACCGGCCTCCGCAGCCCGGGCCTGGGCACCCCTGGCGAGCTCGGCGAAGAAAGGGTTCCCGGCGTCGAGGACGACCAGGCCGATGCTGCGGCTGCGGCCGGCGCGGAGCTGGCGGGCGGCGTCGTTGCGCACGAAGCCGAGCTCGGTGATCGCGTCCTGCACCCGGCGGACGGTGTCGGCGTTCACGCTCGATCGCCCGTTGAGGACGTTCGACACGGTGCCGACGGCGACGCCCGCGCGGGCGGCGACGTCCCGGATGCTCACGGCCACAGCGGATCCGCCTCCTGTCGGGTCGGGTCCGACGCTCGGAGCCCCGGGCCCGAGGGTAGGCCATCCCCTCCCCGCCCGGACCGCCGGAGGCCGAGTTCTTTGACACCGGGTGGACGGGGCGACTAGGGTCGCTGCCGAGCGATGAAACGATTCATCCATCGCCTTCCGCCACCGCCGTCTCGAAGGATCCGCCCGTGACCGACCTCTCCCCCGATCTCCTCAGCCGGCTCGAGCAGCAGGCGATCGAGCTGCCCTCGTGGGCCTTCGGCAACGCCGGCACCCGCTTCAAGGTCTTCACCACTCCGGGGACCCCGCGCACCATCGAGGAGAAGATCTCGGACGCGGCGACCGTCCACGAGCTGACCGGCCTCGCACCGACCGTGGCGCTGCACATCCCGTGGGACCGGGTCGACGACTACTCCGCGCTCGGCGACTTCGCCGCATCGAAGGGCGTCGCGCTGGGCACGATCAACTCGAACACCTTCCAGGACGACGACTACAAGTTCGGCTCGCTGACGCACTCCGACCCGCGGATCCGCCAGAAGGCGATCGACCACCACCTCGCGTGCATCGACATCATGGACGCGACCGGATCGCGCGACCTCAAGATCTGGCTCGCCGACGGCTCCAACTACCCCGGTCAGCAGGACATCCGCGGTCGCCAGGATCGCCTCGCCGACTCCCTCGCCGCGGTATACGAGCGCCTCGGCGCCGATCAGCGGATGGTCCTCGAGTACAAGTTCTTCGAGCCCGCGTTCTACCACATGGATGTGCCGGACTGGGGCACCTCCTACGCCCACGTCGCCGCGCTCGGCGACCGCGCGCTCGTCTGCCTCGACACCGGCCACCACGCGCCGGGCACCAACATCGAGTTCATCGTCGCGCAGCTGCTGCGCCTCGGGAAGCTCGGCTCCTTCGACTTCAACTCGCGCTTCTACGCGGACGACGACCTGATCGTCGGCGCGGCCGACCCCTTCCAGCTGTTCCGCATCCTCCACGAGGTGGTCCGCGGCGGCGGCTTCGGTCCCGACTCGCCGGTCGCGTTCATGCTCGACCAGTGCCACAACGTCGAGGACAAGATCCCCGGCCAGATCCGCTCCGTGCTCAACGTGCAGGAGATGACGGCGCGCGCGCTGCTCGTCGACCGCGACCAGCTCGAGCAGGCGCAGCTCGCCGGCGACGTGCTCGGCGCGAACGGGATCCTGATGGACGCCTTCTACTCGGACGTCCGCCCCGCGCTGGCCGCCTGGCGCGAGACCCGGGGCCTCCCCGCCGACCCGATGCGCGCCTACGCCGACTCGGGCCTCGCTCAGCAGCTCGCCGAGGAGCGCATCGGCGGCACCCAGAGCTCCTGGGGCGCCTGACCGATCCAGGGCGGGGCCGTCCGTCGCCGCGGCGGACGGTCCCGTCCCGACCCCTCCCTCCTCCTCACCACTTCTCTCCGAACAGGAACCCCCGCACCCCATGACGAACGACACCGCCGCGGAGCTCATCGCCCGCTCGAACCGCCTCGGAGCCGACCCGCGCACCACGAACTACGCGGGCGGCAACACCTCCGCGAAGGGCGTCGAGACCGACCCCGTGACCGGCGAGCCCGTCGAGCTGCTGTGGGTGAAGGGCTCCGGAGGAGACCTGGGCACGCTCACCGAGTCCGGCCTCGCCGTGCTCCGGCTCGACCGCCTCCGTGCGCTCGTGAACGTCTACCCGGGCATCGAGCGCGAGGACGAGATGGTCGCCGCCTTCGACTACACGCTGCACGGCAAGGGCGGCGCCGCCCCCTCGATCGACACCGCGATGCACGGCCTCGTGGACGCCGCGCACGTCGACCACCTGCACCCCGACTCCGGCATCGCCTTCGCGACCGCCGCCGACGGCGAGCGCCTCACCGCCGAGGCCTTCGGCGGAACCGTCGCATGGGTCCCGTGGCGCCGCCCCGGGTTCCAGCTCGGCCTCGACATCGCCGCTGTCAAGGAGGCGCACCCCGAGGTCATCGGTGCGATCCTCGGCGGCCACGGCATCACCGCCTGGGGCGACACGAGCGAGGAGGCGGAGGCGAATTCGCTCCGCATCATCCGGACCGCGAGCGCCTACATCGCCGAGCACGGGCGCCCCGAGCCCTTCGGCCCGGCCCTCGACGGCTTCGCCGCCCTCCCGGAGGAGGAGCGCCGCGTGAAGGCCGCCGCCCTCGCCCCGCACCTGCGCGCGATCGCCTCGCACGACCGTCCCCAGGTCGGCCACTTCACCGACTCCGCCGAGGTCCTCGACTTCCTCGCGAGCACCGAGCACCCGCGCCTGGCCGCACTCGGCACCTCCTGCCCCGACCACTTCCTCCGCACCAAGGTGAAGCCGCTCCTCGTCGACATGCCGGCCACCGCGTCCGTCGAGGAGATCGTCGAGCGCCTCCCCGCCCTGCACGAGGCGTACCGCGCCGACTACGAGGCCTACTACGACGCTCACGCGACGCCGGAGAGCCCCGCGATCCGCGGCGCCGACCCGTTGATCGTGCTGGTCCCGGGCGTGGGCATGTTCTCCTACGGCGCGAACAAGCAGACCGCCCGTGTCGCCGGCGAGTTCTACGTCAACGCGATCAACGTCATGCGCGGCGCCGAGGCGATCTCGACCTACGCGCCCATCGACGAGGCCGAGAAGTTCCGCATCGAGTACTGGGCGCTCGAGGAGGCGAAGCTGCAGCGGATGCCGGAGCCCAAGCCCCTCGCCTCCCGCATCGCCCTGGTGACCGGGGCCGCCTCGGGCATCGGCAAGGCCATCGCCACCCGCCTCGCGGCCGAGGGCGCCTGCGTCGTCGTGGCCGACCTCGACCTCGCGAAGGCGCAGGCCGCGGCTGCCGAGCTCGGCTCGACCGACGTCGCGGTGGGAGTCGCGGCGAACGTGGCCGATGCCGCTGCCGTGAAGGCCGCGATCGACGCGACCGTGCTCGCCTTCGGCGGACTGGACCTCGTCGTCAACAACGCCGGTCTCTCGCTCTCGAAGTCGCTCTTCGACACCACCGAGGCCGACTGGGACCTCCAGCACGACGTGATGGCGAAGGGCTCGTTCCTCGTCTCGCAGGCCGCTGCCCGTGTGCTCGTCGACCAGAAGCTGGGCGGCGACATCGTCTACATCTCCTCGAAGAACTCGGTCTTCGCCGGCCCGAACAACATCGCCTACTCCGCGACCAAGGCCGACCAGGCCCACCAGGTGCGCCTGCTGGCGGCCGAGCTCGGCGAGCACGGCATCAAGGTCAACGGCATCAACCCCGACGGCGTCGTCCGCGGCTCCGGCATCTTCGCCTCCGGCTGGGGCGCGAACCGCGCCAAGACCTACGGCATCGACGAGGAGGACCTGGGCGCGTTCTACGCGAAGCGCACGATCCTCAAGCGCGAGGTCGTCCCCGAGAACGTCGCCAACGCCGTCTTCGCCCTCTGCACGTCCGACTTCTCCCACACCACGGGTCTGCACGTTCCCGTGGACGCTGGAGTCGCGGCGGCGTTCCTCCGATGAAGGCCGTCGTCGCCGTCGACCTCGGCGCGACCAGCGGCCGGGTGATCCTCGGCTCCGTCAGCCACGACGAGCTGCGGCTGCGGCACGTCGCGCGGTTCCCGAATCAGCCGGTGCGCACCCACGAGGGCGCCTCGTCCGCTCTGCACTGGAACATCCTGGAGCTGTACCGCTCGCTGACGGCGGGGCTGGCGAGTGCTCTCCGCGAGGAGCCGGAGACCCTCTCGATCGGCGTCGACTCGTGGGCCGTGGACTACGCGCTGTTGCGTCAGGGCCGGATGCTCGGCACCCCGTACCACTACCGCGACGAGCGGACCGTGCGCGGCGTCGCCGACATCCACGGCCGGATCGACGGCGACGAGCTGTACCGGCGCAACGGCCTGCAGCACCTGCCGTTCAACACGCTGTTCCAGTTCGCCGCCGAGCGCGACGTGCTGGCCCTGGCGGACCGGGCGCTGCTCGTCCCCGACCTCATCGGCTACTGGCTGACCGGTGTCGCGGCGACCGAGATCACGAACGCCTCCACCACTGGGCTCCTCAGCCCGCACACCCGCGCGTGGGACGAGGACCTCCTCACGCGCCTCGACCTTCCGCGCGGGATCCTCGCGCCCCTGATCGAGCCGGGCACCCGGCTCGGCACGCTCCTGCCCTCCGTCGCCGCCGACCTCGGCGCACCGGAGAGCCTGGGCGTCGTCGCCGTCGGCTCGCACGACACGGCCTCCGCCGTCGTCGCGGTGCCCTCGACGGGCGATCACGTGGCGTACATCTCCAGCGGTACCTGGTCGCTCGTCGGCGTCGAGCTCGAGAGGCCGGTGGTCTCGCTGGAGGGTCGGACCGCCGGCTTCACCAACGAGGGCGGCGTCGACGGGCGTGTCCGCTTCCTGAAGAACGTGTCGGGACTCTGGCTCCTGTCCGAGTCGATCCGGACCTGGGAGAAGCAGACCGGCGAGCGGATCGAGCTGCCGCTCCTCCTCGCCGAGGCCGCCGCGATCCGAGGCCGCGTCACCGTCTTCGACGCGGCCGACGAGCGCTTCGTCGCACCGGGGAACATCCCCGGCCGAATCGTGGAGTGGTGCGTCGAGCGCGGGCTCGCTCAGCCCCGCTCCCGCGCGGAGTTCGTGCGCTCGATCCTGGAGTCCCTCGCGGAGGCCTACGCCACGACCCTCCAGCAGGCGTCCGCGCTCTCGGGCACACCGATCGACACCGTGCACATCGTGGGCGGCGGATCGCAGAACGAGCTGCTCTGCCGGCTGACCGCCGACCGCACCGGCCTCACCGTGCTCGCCGGTCCGGTCGAGGCGACCGCGATCGGCAACATCCTCGTCCAGGCCCGCGCTCAGGACCTCGCGCACGGATCCCTCGAATCGCTCCGCTCCCTCGTGCTCCGGGCCTTCCCGCCGGTCCGCTACGACCCCCGCCCCACCTCCTCCCCCGAGAAAGGCTGACCAGCATGGTCCAGCGCCAGTTCCCCAAGCCCGTCGAGCTGCTCGAGTACCTCAGCTTCAAGAAGCCCGAGCTCGACGGCCGCAAGCGCCGCCTCGACGCCGCCCTCACGATCGAGGACCTCCGCACCATCGCGAAGCGCCGCACCCCCAAGGCCGCATTCGACTACACCGACGGCTCAGCCGAGGGCGAGATCTCGATCGCACGCGCCCGCCAGGCCTTCGAGGACGTCGAGTTCCACCCGGAGGTGCTCCGCGACGTCGCCGCCGTCGACACCACCGCCACCGTCCTCGGGGCGCCCTCCGCCCTGCCCTTCGGGATCGCTCCGACCGGGTTCACCCGCCTGATGCAGACCGAGGGCGAGACGGCGGGAGCGGGTGCAGCGGCCGCCGCGGGCATTCCGTTCACCCTCTCCACGCTCGGCACCACCTCGATCGAGAACGTGAAGAAGGTCAACCCCGACGGCCGCAACTGGTTCCAGCTGTACGTGATGCGGGACCGCGAGATCTCCTACGGCCTCGTCGAGCGCGCCGCGCAGGCCGGCTACGAGACCCTCTTCTTCACCGTCGACACCCCCGTCGCCGGCGCCCGCCTCCGCGACAAGCGCAACGGCTTCTCCATCCCGCCCCAGCTCACCGTCGGCACCGTCCTCGACGCGCTGCCGCGCCCGTGGTGGTGGTTCGACTTCCTCACCACGCAGAAGCTCGAGTTCGCCTCCCTCAGCGCCACCGGCGGCACCGTCGGCGACCTCCTCGACCTCGCCATGGATCCCACCATCAGCTTCGAGGACCTGAAGGTCATCCGCGAGATGTGGCCCGGCAAGCTCGTCATCAAGGGCGTGCAGAGCGTCGAGGACGCCCACAGGTTCGCCGACTTCGGCGTCGACGGCATCGTCCTCTCCAACCACGGAGGCCGCCAGCTCGACCGCGCGCCGATCCCCTTCCACCTGCTCCCCGAGGTCGTCCGCGAGGTCGGTGGCGACACCGAGGTGATGGTCGACACAGGCATCATGAACGGCGCCGACATCGTCTCCTCCATCGCGCTCGGCGCGAAGTTCACCCTGATCGGCCGCGCCTACCTCTACGGCCTCATGGCCGGCGGACGCCAGGGCGTCGACCGCACCATCGCGATCCTCTCCGACCAGATCGTCCGCACCATGAAGCTCCTCGGCGCTCACTCCCTCGAGGAGCTGACGCCGCAGCACGTCACCCAGCTCGAGCGCCTTCAGCCGCGGCCCCGCTCCTGACCCGAGCAGCGCGGACGTCTGCGTCCTTCCTCCGACGACGTCCGTGCTCCTCCGGACGTCTCGTCCTGTCGCCGGTCTTGAGGCCACCGCGGCACCTCGTCGCCGGAGCGACGTCGGCGATCGGAGCCCGATCGTGAGGCGCGCTCCCGGCCCCGACCCGCTGCGGCACGCTGCGCAGGCAGGCGGGGCGGGCACGAGGGCGGGTCAGCTCCTTGAGGTCCGCCGGATCGCGACCACGGTCACGTCGTCCGCCAGCAGCCCCTCGGCCGCCAGGCGGGTGACGCCGGCGACCGCAGCGGCGGCGGTCGCAGGGGCGGCGACGGCCGCGTCGGCCACCCGGTCGAGGGCGGCGAGGGAGCCGTCGAAGAGGTCCAGCACGCCGTCGCTGCAGATCAGCAGCAGGTCGCCGGGGTGGAGCCGGAGGCCGGTCGGCTCCCACTCCTGCGTGCCGAGGAGGCCGAGCGGCAGATGGGCGGAGGGGATGCGCTCGCGCGAGCCGTCGGCGCGGCAGACGATCCCGAGTCCGTGGCCGGCGTCGACGAGCGCGATGTCGCCGGTCGAGGCGCTGAGCCGCAGGTGGAGGAGCGTGACGAACGCGTCGTTCGCCGACAGGTCCGGCTCGACGACCCGGTCGATGAGCGCCATCGTCGCCGCGGGGCCGAGAGCGGGAGGAGTGACGCGCAGGGCGGCGCGGACCGTGGCCGCGATCATCGCGGCGCCGACCCCCTTGCCCATCACGTCGGCGACGGTGACGGCGAGCCCGTCGGGCGTGCAGCGCCAGTCGAAGAAGTCGCCGCTCACCGTCCCGCTGGGCACGCAGGCGCCGGCGACGTCGTAGCCCGGGAGGTCCGGGACCGAGCGGGGCTCGAGCCGCCGCTGCACCCTCTCGCCGTCGGCGAGCTCCTGCCGCGAGCGGGCGGCGCCGGCGGTGAGCATCTGCGCGACCTGCTCGCCGCTGAGCGACGCCATGCTGAACGACACCACGACCAGCAGCACCAGCGTGATCAGCGTGGTGGTCGGGGTCCCGAACCAGGTCGCGAACAGCTCGCTGCGCAGCCCCGCGGCCAGGAACACGGCGAACCGGAGCGCGTAGTAGAGGGAGAGGGCGCCCGAGCTCAGCAGCAGCGGCCAGCGCGTGCGCGAGCGTCCGGCGCCGAGCAGCGCGATCTCGCGGGTCGACAGGCCGATGAGGAGCGCCATCGAGGCGAGGTAGAGCGGCCCTCCCGACCAGTCGTTGACGGCGGGCGAGTCGAGGCTGGACACGCCCGTCACCACCACGGTCGGAGCGACCACCAGCCACCACGGCGTCGGTCGGCCGCGGAGGGAGCGGCTCGCCGTCCAGACCGCGGCGGCGCCGGCCACGATGAGCCCGTTCCCGAGCGGATTCGCCCACACCTGGTCGGCCGTGCCGTCGCGGAGGTAGGCGAGCGAGCCGCCCATGAACAGCGCGAGCGCCGTGCACCACCAGAAGCTGAAGGACGAGCGCGTCGACCGGTAGGTGACCAGCGCGAACAGCAGGAAGAGGGTGAGGGCGGTGACCCCGAAGGCGACGCGGAGGGTCGTGGCATCGAGCAAGGCGGGTCCGTGGCCCTTCCAGGAGACCGAGCGGCGGAGCGGCGGACGGGCGCCGTGATCAAGGGGATCCTGGCACGGCGCGCGGGCCGCACGGGGCGCTCCGTGGAGGCCGGCCCCGGGGATCCGCGGCAGTGCAGCCCGTCCGCCCACCCGACGGGGGGAGCAGGAGGGGAGCTCGCACGTTCGAGGAGAGACCACCGCCCTCGCGCTCGATACAGCATCGCGTGTACCGTCGCTCCCGTGCCCGCCTCCGCGACCCTCACCCACTCCGCTGCTCTCGCGCGCCTCGGATCCGCCCTGGCCGACGAGACGCGGTCCCGGATCCTGCTCGCGCTGCGAGAGGCTCCGGCCGTCCCCTCCGACCTCGCGGACGCGCTCGGGGTCTCGCGGCAGGTGATGTCGAATCAGCTCGCGTGCCTCCGCGGATGCGGGCTGGTGGAGGCCGTGAAGGACGGCCGGCACACCTGGTACCGGCTGGCCGAGACCCGGATCGCCGGGGCGCTCGACCACCTGCTCCGCCTGGCCCTGGTCGTCGATCCGGACTGCTGCTCCGGCGACGACTGCCGCTGCGCATGACCGCCCTGCGCGCTCCGCTCCTCCCCGCCCGCCGCCGCGTGCTGCAGAGGCGGATCCGCTGGATCGTCGGCGCGACCATCGCCTACAACGTGGTGGAGGCGATCGTGGCCCTCGCCGCCGGGACGGTCGCCTCGTCCACCGCGCTCGTCGCCTTCGGCCTCGACTCCGTGGTGGAGGTGCTCTCCGCCGCGGCCGTCGCCTGGCAGTTCTCGGGCCGCGATCCGGAGGCGCGCGAGCGCACCGCCCTGCGGGTGATCGCCGTCTCGTTCCTCGGCCTGGCCGCGTTCGTCGCCGTCGACTCGATCCGGGCGCTGCTCGGATTCTCGGAGGCCCAGCACTCGCCCGTCGGCATCGTGCTGGCCGCCGTCAGCCTGCTGGTGATGCCCGCGTTCTCCCTGCTCGAGCGCCGGACCGGCCGCGAGCTCGGCTCGGTCTCGGCCGTCGCGGACTCGAAGCAGACGCTCCTCTGCTCGTACCTCTCCGCCGCCGTCCTGGTGGGCCTGCTGCTGAACAGCACGCTCGGATGGACGTGGGCCGACCCTGTCGCCGGCCTCGTGATCGCCGCGGTCGCCGTCCGCGAGGGCCTGGAGGCCTGGCGCGGCGAGACCTGCACGACGCCGATCGCCGCGCTGACGAGCGAGGACTCCGAGGCCTGCGGCTGCTGCTGACGGGGGCGGGACGGCGCGGCGCACATCGGCGGTGGACGACCTCCGTCAGGACTTCGTCGCGAGGCCGGCGGCCGATCGGACCCGCTCCGGAGCTACCGACGGCCGGCCCGCGCCTCGACGACGTGCCGGCACCCGACCCCGCCGCGCTCCAGCTCCTCGCGCTCGCGGCGGAGCCCGACGCGGACCCGCCGCGCCTCGGCCAGCGGCAGCACCGCCTCCGGATCGACGGTCGCCAGCAGGAGCGCCGCCCGCGACCTCGCCGCCACTCGCACGTCGAGGCACGGCGTCGCCTCGGCGAGTCCGAGCAGCGCGGCCACCAGCAGCTCCAGCTCGACCGCCGTCGCGTGGAGCACCAGCACCCGCGAGGCCGGGCTCGACGGGCGGCGGACGAGGAGCGTCGCTCCGGTCATCGTCGCCGCCCTCCCCTGCCCGGGACCGGTCCGGGAGGTCCGCCCCGCCTCGGCCCTCGGCGACCGCCCGCGCGACGTCGGCGTGCACGCATGGGGTTCCTTCTCTCGTCCTGCTGCGGCGCGATCTGCACCGCACCTCCATGGCACGACGCGGGCACCCGGGCCGGGGAGAGGGTTGCCACGCGCGCGACGGCGGGTCAGGAGGCGCCGGGGCCGCCGGGGATGAGAGGGTTGCGCGGTGTCCACTGCGAGCGTGCCGTCGCCGCGCGCCGGAGTCCGGACCCGGCGCTTCCGGCGCCTCGCGCGCACGGGCTTCGCCGTGAACGGACTGATCCACCTCCTGATCGGCGGCCTCGCCCTGCGCGTCGCGGTCAGCGACGAGACCTCGCGGGAGGCGGACGCGTCCGGAGCGATCGGGCGCATGGCCGACTCCCCCGTCGGGCTCGTGGTGGTCTGGGCCGCGCTGGTCGGGCTGGTCGCGCTCGGCCTCTGGCAGCTCTCCCTCGGCGGGCGCTCCTCCGCGCCGGGGCTCCCCGCCCGCCTGGGCCGCCGGATCGTCGAGTCGGGCAAGGGCTTCGCCTCGCTCACGCTCGCGGGCACCACGCTCGTCTTCGCGCTCGGCGGCTCGACGAGCTCCTCGGCCACGATCCGCCGCATCAACACCGAGCTGCTGACGAGCACGGTCGGCGTCGTGATCCTCGTGATCGTCGGCGGGATCGTGCTGGGCAGCGGGATCGGCTTCGTCGCGATCGGGATCCGGCGCGGCTTCCGCAAGCTCGTCCGCATTCCCGAGGGCCCGACGGGGACGGCCGTGCTGATCCTCGGCGCGACCGGCTACATCACGAAGGGGCTCGCGCTCGGCCTGGCCGGCGGGATCTTCGTGGTCGCGGCGCTGACCGGCGACGCCCGCCAGGCGACCGGGCTCGACGGGGCCATCCGCTTCCTCGACGTCCCTCCGTACGGCACGATCGCCCTGACCCTCGTCAGCGCGGGACTGGTCATGTACGGGCTGTTCCTCGTCGCCCGGGCGAAGCTCGCGAAGCTCTGAGCCGACGCGGCAGTCGTTCACAGTCGCCACCCATATCGCTGAGTATCGTTCGGAGAAACAGGAGGTCATCATGAACGGATCGTCATCGACCGGCGCGTTCGGCACCGGCACGCCCATCGAGAGCATCTGGCGCGCGATGGAGCAGGCCCGCTCCCGCGTGGAGAAGCGCGTCGGCTCCCGGGTCGGCCGCGGGGACGTGCGCACCGCGGTGCTCGCGCTCCTCGCCGAGCAGCCCATGCACGGCTACCAGATCATCCGCGAGATCGAGGAGCGCAGCGGAGGCGACTGGAAGCCGAGCCCCGGCTCCGTCTACCCGACCCTCCAGCTCCTCGCGGACGAGGGCCTCATCACGGCCGACGAGCAGAACGGCCGCAAGACCTACACGCTGACCGACGCCGGCCGCGCGACGGTCGCCGAGCACGGCACCTCGACCCCGTGGAACGACTCCGACCACGTCGACTTCGGCGCCCTGCCCAAGGCGGGCCTCGAGCTCGCCCAGGCCGCGGCCCAGGTCGGACGCTCGGGCACCCCCGAGCAGATCCGCAAGGCCGTCGCCGAACTCGAGGACGTGCGCCGCCGCCTGTACGCGATCCTCGCGCAGGACTGACCCGGGTGGCCTCGGTCAGCCCGGGTCCTGCCGCCCCGGGCCACCGAGAGCGGGAGGACCGGCGGCGCTACCGACGGATCCTCCGCTTCGCCGCGTGGCATCTCGCGGTCACCTGGTTCTTCGACCTGCTCCTGCCGCGGGTGGGGCTCACGCGCGTCGCGCTCCGCACCCGACCCGGCCGGATGCGCCGCTTCGCCCGCAGCTTCCACGTGCTCGCGGTCGACCTCGGCGGCCTGATGATCAAGGTCGGCCAGTTCATGTCGTCGCGCCTGGACGTGCTGCCGCCCGAGATCACCCGCGAGCTGGAGGGGCTGCAGGACGAGGTCCCGCCCGTCCCGTTCCCGCGGATCCGGGCGCTGGCCGAGTCCGAGCTCGGGCTGCCGCTCGAGCGCGCGTACGCCGGAGTCGACGAGTCGCCCGTCGCCGCCGCCTCTCTCGGGCAGGCCCACCGCGCCCGGCTCTCCCCCGTCGACGCCGAGGACACCGGCTACTCCGCCGCCATCATGAAGGTGCAGCGGCCGGGGATCGACCAGATCGTCGAGGTCGACCTCGCGGCTCTGCGCCGCGTCGGCGGCTGGCTCAGCCACGTGCGCCTCGTCTCGGACCGCGTCGACGCCCCGGCCCTCGTCGAGGAGTTCGCGGTCACCAGCCTCGAGGAGATCGACTACCTGCAGGAGGCGGCCAACTCCGTCCGCTTCGCCGCCGACTTCGCGGGCGACGCCCGGGTGGCCGTCCCGGACGTGGTCTGGGAGCGCTCGACCCGCAAGGTCCTCACGCTCGAGGACGTCACCGCGATCAAGATCACCGATCACGCCGCGCTGCTGGCCGCCGGGATCGACCCGCGGGAGGTCGCTCCGGTCTTCGCGGCCGTGATGTTCGACCAGCTCTTCACCAACGGCTACTTCCACGCGGATCCGCACCCCGGCAACGTCTTCGTCACGCCGACCCCCGGGGGCGAGCTGCCCTGGCGCCTCACCTTCATCGACTTCGGGATGATGGGCGAGGTGCCGCCGAGCACCCGCGCGGGCCTGCGCCGGATGCTGATCGCCGCCGCCTCCCGCGACGGCAAGGGGCTCGTCGACGCGGCCCGCGCGGTCGGCGTCCTCCTCCCCTCGGCCGACTCCCGCGAGCTGGAGCGGGCGCTCACGCAGCTCTTCGCCCGCTTCGGCGGCATGGGCTTCGCCGAGCTGCGGGAGGTGGATCCGCGCGAGTTCCGCGACTTCGCCGTGCAGTTCGGCGACGTCGTGCGCGCGCTGCCGTTCCAGCTCCCCGAGAACTTCCTGCTCGTCATCCGCGCGATGTCGCTGACCTCGGGCGTCTGCAGCGCGCTCGACCCGGCCTTCAACCTGTGGGACTCGGTCGAGCCCTACGCGCAGCAGCTGATCCGCGAGGAGCGCGGCTCCGTCGTGCAGGACGTCGGCAAGCAGGCCGTCGACACGCTCGGCCTGATCTGGCGCCTGCCGCGCCGACTCGACGAGCTCGTCACGACCCTCGACGACGGCGAGCTCGCGGTCACCGTCCCCACCATCGAGCGCCGGCTGAACCGGCTCGAGGGCACCGTCCGCCGCGTGAACTCGGCCGTGCTGTTCGCGGGCCTGCTGATCGCGGGCGCCGTCGTGCGCCCGGACGACAGCGGCTTCGGCACGGTGCTGATGATCGCGTCGGCGCTGCCGCTGCTGCACGCCCTGCTGGCCCGCGGCCCGCGCGGCTGAGAGCCGCCGGCCGAGCCCCGGGAGACCAGACGCCCGCCATACGCCCCGGTCCGTAGCATGACGGCATGCGCGTGCTGATCGTCGAGGACGAGCCCTATCTCGCCGAGGCGGTGCGCGACGGGCTGCGCCTCGAGGCGATCGCCGCCGACATCGCCCCCGACGGCGAGACCGCCCTCGAGCAGCTGGCGGTCACCGACTACGACGCCGTGCTGCTCGACCGCGACCTGCCCGGCATTCCCGGCGACGAGGTGCTGCGGCGGATCGTCGCGGACGCGCTGCCGGTGCGGGTGCTGATGGTGACCGCGGCGGACCGGCTCGACGAGAAGGTGCGCGGCTTCGAGCTCGGGGCGGACGACTACATCACCAAGCCCTTCGCCCTCCGCGAGGTGGTGATGCGCCTGCGGGCCGTCGCGCGCCGGCCGGCCGAGGGCGCGCCCCCGGTGCTGGAGTTCGCCGGGCTCCGGCTCGATCCGTTCCGCCGCGAGGTCTACCGCGGCGACCGCTACGTGGCGCTGACGCGCAAGGAGTTCGCCGTGCTCGAGGTCCTGATGGCCGCGCGCGGCGGGATCGTGAGCGCCGAGACGCTGCTCGAGCGGGCCTGGGACGCGAACGCCGATCCGTTCACCAACGCCGTCCGCATCACGATCTCCTCGCTGCGCAAGCGGCTCGGCGACCCCTGGGTCGTCCGCACCGAGCCGGGCGTCGGCTACGGGATGGTCGACCCCGGCGCCCCGGCACCGTGAGCGTCCGCCTCCGCCTCACCCTCAGCTACGCGGGGTTCCTCCTCGTCGCGGGCGGAGCGCTCATCGCCCTGCTGTTCTACGTCCTCCGCTTCGTGCCCGACGAGCAGATCGACGCGGGCGGCCCCTTCGTGCCGAGCCGCACGGACCTGATCGAGGCACTCCTCCCGCGGGTGTGGCAGGTGCTCCTCGCCCTGGCGGTGGTGGGGCTGATCGGCGGCTGGTTCCTCGCCGGGCGGATCCTGCGCCCGCTGGCGAGGATCAGCGCGGTCGCCCGGGAGGTGGCCGCCGGCTCGCTCGACCGGCGGGTCGGGCTCGGGGGCCGACCCGACGAGTTCGGCCTGCTCGCCGACGCCTTCGATTCGATGCTCGAGCGACTGGAGCGCTCCTTCGCGGAGCAGCGGAGGTTCGCGGCGAACGCCTCGCACGAGCTGCGGACCCCGCAGGCGATCGCGCGCAGCATCCTCGACGCGGCCCTCGCCGATCCCGGGAGCGGCGACCCGGGCGAGACGCTCCGGCGCCTCGACGAGACGAACCGGCGGGGCACCGAGATCGTGGAGGCGCTGCTCGCCCTGGCGGCCCTCGACTCGTCCGAGCCGCTCCTCCGGGAGCCCGTCGACATCGCCGAGACCGCCTCCGACGTCGTCGACGAGCTGCGCCCGCTGGCCGAGGCCTCCGGGATCGTCGTGGTCGACGAGCTGGGCGAGGGCTCGTTCGACGGGCATCCGGTGCTGGTGCGGCAGCTGCTCGGCAATCTCGTGCTGAACGGCGTCCGCCACAACGTGCCGGAGGGCGGCCGGGTGGTCGTCGCGACGCGGACGGCCCCCGACGGAGCGGTCGAGGTCGCGGTCGTCAACACCGGACCGGTGGTGCCCGACGCGCTGCTCGCCACGATGACCGAGCCCTTCGTGCGCGGCGCCGGACGCACCGCGGGCGGGGCGGGCCCGCGCGGCGCCGGGCTCGGGCTCGCGCTCGCCGCCCGGATCGTCCAGGTGCACGACGGCGAGCTGCGCCTCGACGCCCGCGACGAGGGCGGGCTCACGGTGACGGTGCGGTTCCCCCCTCCCGGCGTATGGTCGGCGTCTGCTCGGCCCTGACGCTCCCGTCACCCCTCCCCTGGTGTGCTCGCTGCATGCGCTCCACTCTCGTCTCCCCTCACCGCCCTCGCCGCGCCGGCTCCGCCGTGATCGCCGCCTCCCTGGCCGTCGTCCTGCTCGCCGCCCTCCTCGGAGCGGCGTCGTGGGCCCTCCTGAGCGAGCGGCGCGGCAGCGCGCCCGCGGCGGCCGAGCTCTTCTCCGACCCCCTCGGCGACGAGGACGGCTACATCGAGGAGGGCGAGTCGGTCTCGCCCTTCGCCGACGACCTCCCGGCGATCGCCCGCCTCGACCCCGCCCTGCGCGCGGCCGTCCAGGCCGCCGCCACGGACGCGGCCGCCGACGAGGTGCCCTTCGTGGTGACCAGCGGCTGGCGCAGCGAGCGCTACCAGCAGGCGCTGGTCGACGACGCCGTCCGCGAGTACTGCGCGGAGGAGGCGGGCCGCCGCGTCGCATCCGTCACCTCCTCCGCCCACCTCACCGGCGGCGCGGTCGACATCGGCTACACGGACGCGGACAGCTGGCTCGCGCAGCACGGCACCGACTACGGGCTCTGCCAGATCTACGCGAACGAGATCTGGCACTTCGAGCTCGCCACCGAGCCGGGCGGCGACTGCCCGGAGCAGCTGCCCGACGCGAGCGCGACCTGAGCGGCTCTCCCGTGCTCCCGGGGATCCGATGCGTCGCGAAGGGTCGTCATCGGAGGCGAACGGGAGCCGTTCGCGACGCATCGATCGCGCAGGCGGCCGGGCTCAGCGGCTGGTGAGCAGCTCGACGAACTCGTCGGCCATCGCGAGCTGGGCGCTCAGCGCCTCGCGGCGCTCGCGGGCCTGCGCGACGAAGCCGTCGAGCTGCGCGCGGACCTCGGCCGGCGCGTCGTCGCCCTCAGCCTCGAGGGTGTCGATCACGCGGAGCAGCGCGGCCATCTCCTCCAGCGAGAAGCCGAGCGGCTTCATGCGGCGGATGAGGATCAGGCGGTCGTAGTCGGTGGACGTGTAGAGGCGGAAGCCGCCCTCGGTGCGGCCGGACGCCTTCACGAGGCCGATCTCGTCGTAGTGGCGCAGGGTCCGGAGCGAGAGGCCGGTCCGCTCGGCGAGCTCGCCGATGTGCATGGTGCCGATCCTGCTCACCCCTTCAGATCTACCCTTACGTGAGGGTAGGGTTGCCCGTGCTGCTGACACGCCTCTGCAAGCTTGGCATCCCCGCCCGCTTCCGCCGACCCGATGCCGCAGCCCTCCGCGCTCCTCGTCGAGCACCCCTCCCACTCCCTGGAGCCGCCGCGATGGCCCTCGCCTCGAAGACCCCTGCCCGCCCGCACGCCGAGCCCACCGTGATGACGGCGCTGCGCACCCCCCGCATCCTGACCCGCGAGGTCCTCGCCGGCCTCGTCGTCGCGCTCGCGCTCATCCCCGAGGCGATCTCGTTCTCGATCATCGCGGGCGTGGATCCGCGGGTCGGCCTCTTCTCGTCGTTCGTGATGGCCGTGTCGATCGCGTTCCTCGGCGGCCGCCCCGCGATGATCACCGCCGCCACCGGCGCCGTCGCCCTCGTGATCGCCCCCGTCGCCCGCGACTACGGGATGGACTACTTCATCGCGACGGTGATCCTCGCGGGCGTGTTCCAGATCGTGCTCGGGCTGCTCGGAGTGGCGAAGCTCATGCGCTTCATCCCCCGCAGCGTGATGGTCGGATTCGTGAACGCGCTGGCGATCCTGATCTTCTCGGCGCAGATCCCCAACCTGATCGGAGTGCCCTGGCTGGTCTACCCGCTGGTCGCCGCCGGCATCGTGATCATGGTGGTGATGCCGCGCCTGACGAAGGCCGTTCCGGCGCCTCTCGTCGCCATCGTCCTCATCACCGCGGCGGTCGTCGTCACGGCGGTCGCCGTCCCCACCGTGGGCGATCAGGGCGAGCTGCCCCGCAGCCTCCCCGAGCTGTTCCTGCCGAACGTACCGCTGACCTGGGAGACCTTCACGACCATCGCGCCGTACGCCGTCGCGATGGCGCTCGTCGGACTCCTCGAGTCGCTGATGACTGCGAAGCTCGTCGACGACATCACCGACACCCCCTCCCGCAAGACCCGCGAGTCGCTCGGGCAGGGCGCCGCGAACGTGCTCTCCGGCCTGTTCGGCGGCATGGGCGGCTGCGCGATGATCGGCCAGACGATGATCAACGTGAAGGCGTCCGGCGCCCGCACCCGCATCTCGACCTTCCTCGCCGGCGTGTTCCTCCTGATCCTCGTCGTCGCGCTCGGCGACCTCGTCGCGATCATCCCGATGGCCGCGCTGGTCGCGGTGATGGTGATGGTCTCGGTGGCGACCTTCGACTGGCACAGCATCCGCCCGTCGACCCTGAAGCGGATGCCCGTGGGCGAGACGGTCGTCATGATCGCCACGGTCGTCGTGGTCGTCCTCACCCACAACCTGGCGATCGGAGTCGTCGTCGGCGTCCTCGCCGCCATGGTCGTCTTCGCCCGCCGGGTCGCCCACTTCGCCACCGTCGAGCGCACCCTCTCGGCCGACGGATCGACGGCCCACTACACGGTCACCGGCGAGCTGTTCTTCGCCTCCAGCAACGACCTCACCACGCAGTTCTCGTACGCGGAGGACCCTGCGCACGTCGTGATCGACCTCTCCGGCTCCCACATCTGGGACGCCTCGACCGTCGCCGCGCTGGACGCCGTCACGACCAAGTACGAGCGCCACGGCACCCGCGCCGTGATCGCGGGCATGAACGACGCCTCCACCCGGATGCACGGCCGCCTCGCCGGGAACCTCGGCGCGGGGCACTGAGGGCGGGGGCCGCGGGACCGCACGCGCAGCCCCTCAGAGCGGCGCGAGCACCAGCGACCAGAGCCAGCGCCCGCCGACGACCCGGTGCACGACCACGAACAGGGCGGTGATCGCGAGTCCGACCGGCAGCAGCACGGCGCCGGCCGCGAGGCGGTCGGCGGGCACGGCGAGCAGCAGGCCGAGCGGCACCGACGCGCAGGCTGCGACCAGCGCCGCGACGAGAGCGGCGCGGCGGTCCCGGGTCGGCTGCGGCACGACGCCGATCCGGCGCCGGACCAGCCAGTGGGCGAGGCCCCACGCGGCCGTGGTCCCGAGGGCGGTGCCGCCCGCGATCGCCGGCACGACGAGTTCGGCAGGCAGGAGGAGCCCGCCGACGAGCGCCCCCGCCGCGACGCCGACGGCCGAGACGACCTGGGTCGCCAGCGAGTCGCGGGCCCGGCCCAGCGCGAACATCGCCCGGTTGAGGACGTAGGTCTGGCTGAAGCCGACCAGGCTCAGGGCGAGCAGCTGCAGGACTCCGCCGATCACCGGTGTGCCGAAGACGAGCTGCGTGAGCAGTGGCGCCGCCGCGACGAACAGGAGCGTCGCGAGCAGAGTGACGGCGAGCACCGCGTCCTCGGTCCGCCGCAGATTCACCGCCGCGGCCATCCGGTCGCCGCGGTGCAGGTCCCGACTGAGCGGCGTGAACATCGCCGTGGCGACGGAGACGACCAGGATGCCGTGCGGCAGCAGGAGCAGCAGCTGCGCGCTCGAGAAGGAGTTGAGGCTCGGCCCGTCGACGCCGGCGCGGTTCATGGCCTGGCCGGCCGCCGTCGCCGCGTTCGAGACGACGATGTACGACACCTCCGCGACGAGGGCGCCGAGGAACACCCAGACCGCGTCCCGCGACACTCCGCCGAGCCCTGCGACGCCGAAGCGCGGCCGCAGGCGGACGCCGACGGACCGCGAGAACGCGACCGCGATAGCCCCCTGCACCACAATTGCCGCGGTGGCGCTGCCGCACAGGAGCGCCACCATCTCCGGCGTCCACTCGTCGGCGGGCGTCGACGCCGCCTCGGGGTGGATCAGGAGGAACACCGCGATCCCGAGCACCGAGATCACGTTCGCGCAGGCGGGCGCCCACGCGCCCGGCCCGTACTTCTCGGCGGAGTTGAGCAGCTGCGAGAAGACGGCGAAGACGATGTAGAAGAAGATCTGCGGCAGGCACCAGTAGGCCATCTGGGTGGCGAGCAGAGCCCAGTCGGCCGACCAGCCCCCGGCGTAGAGCCCGACGATCAGCGGCGCCGCGAGCGTGCAGGCGGCCGTGAGGAGCGCCGCTCCGCCGAGGCACACGGTGAGCAGCCGCTCGAGGGTCCGCACGCCCTCCGGTCCGTCGGCCCGCGCCCGGACCATCTGCGGCACGAGCACCGCGCCGAGCACCCCGCCCGCGATGAGCCCGTACAGGTAGGTGGGCGCGGAGTTCGCGACCTCGAACACCTGCCCGCCGACCGACGCGCTCGTGCCGCCGACCGCCACGATCAGGAGCGCCAGCCGGACGAACCCGAGGATCCGCGAGACGAACGACGCGACCACCATCCCCCCGGTCGCGCTGCGCATCCGGGCAGCATAGGCGGTGCGACCCGGGTCGCTGCCCTCCGCGGCGCCCACCGGGGTCGATGCGTCACGAACGGTCGTCACGGGCGCGGGAGAGGGGCCGATCGTGACGCATCGATCCCGGGGAGGGCGGGCTAGACGCGCACGGGTGCGACGGACGCGCGGCGGATCAGGCGCGTCTCGAGTTCCATGCGGGTGGCCGAGGCGCCCGAGGCGAGCGGAGTCGCCGACCGGTGCGCCTGGTGCAGCATCCGGAAGGCGATGGCGCCCATCTCGCCGATGGGCTGCTGGATCGTGGTCATCGGCGGGGTCGCCCAGGCCGACTCCTCGACGTCGTCGAAGCCGATGACGCTGAGGTCGCGGGGGATGCGGAGGCCGGCGTCGTCGGCGGCCTCGTAGACGCCGAGCGCCATCACGTCGGAGCAGGCGAAGAAGGCGGTCGGCGCGTCCGGCTCGGCGAGCATCAGCCCGGCGGCCTCGCGGGCCAGCTCGCGGTCCCAGTCGCAGTAGGCGACGCGCGGATCCTCGACTCCGGCGGCGCGGAGCGCGGTGGTGAAGCCGTCGATCCGGGCGCTGCTGTAGAGCTGGGTGCGGGTGCCGCCGAGGACGCCGAAGCGGGTGTGGCCGGCGTCGAGCAGGTGCTCGGCGGCCATGCGGCCCCCGTCCCAGTTGGTCGCGCCGACGCTCGCGACGTCGGCCGGCGGCCGCGTGCTGGGGTCGACGACGACGACGGGCAGCTCGGCGGTGGTCAGCAGGTGCAGCTGCGCGGCCGAGACGTTGACCAGCACCACGATGGCGCCGAGCGAGGGGCGGCGGAGGAGGCGGCTGATCCAGGCGCCGTCGTCGCGGGCGCGGGTGAGCACCAGGTCGACCCCGGCGGCGGAGGCCTCGGCCTCGATGCCCTCGAGGACCGGGCCGATCCAGGTGCCGCCGATGTGGCCGACGACGACGTCGACGATCTGGGCGGAGTGCGGATCCTCGACCGGCGGGCGCAGGCGCGGACGGCGGCGGTAGCCGAGCGCGTGCGCCGCCTCCATCACGCGCAGACGGGTCGCCTCCGAGACGTCGGTGCCGCCGTTGAGCACCTTCGAGACGGTGGGGACGCTGGTCCCGGCGCGCTCGGCGATGAGCGCCATGGTCGGGCGGGTGGTCGCTCCGGAGACGTCGTCGTGGTCGGGCATGTGCTCACCGTAGCGGATACCGACTTTCGCAACTGGACCGGCGCGCGGACGGCTTGCTCCCGCCGGGAACCGCGGTGCATGATGGTCGGACGCCGGGGCTCCCGCGCAGAAGTTGCGCAAGTCCTGTTCGATGACGAACCGCGGAGCGATCCGCCCGCACGTGAGGACGACGATGACCGACCACTCCCCGACCACTCCCGGCAAGACGGCCCTCGTCGTCCGAGGGGGCTGGGACGGCCACCAACCGGTCGAGGCGACCGAGCTGTTCCTGCCGTTCCTCCGCGACAACGGCTACGACGTGCGCGTCGAGGAGTCGACCGCCGTGTACGCCGACGAGGCGTACATGCGGACGGTCGACCTGATCGTGCAGTCGAACACGATGACCTCCATCCAGTGGGAGGAGTTCCTGGGCCTCCGCGCGGCGGTCGAGCGCGGCACGGGCCTCGCCGGCTGGCACGGCGGGATCGCCGACTCCTACCGCGACAACTCCGACTACCTGCAGCTGATCGGCGGCCAGTTCGCCTCGCACCCCGGCAAGCACCCGGACGAGCGCACCGGCGAGCAGTCGGACAACTACATGCCGCACACGATCGAGATGACGGCCCTCGCCGCCGACCACCCGATCACGCAGGGCATCACCGACTTCGAGCTGGTCACGGAGCAGTACTGGGTGCTGCACGACGACTACAACGACGTGCTCGCCACGACCACGCAGGCCGTCCGCCCGTGGGACCCGTGGAAGCGCCCCATCACCTCCCCCGCGATCTGGACCCGCCTCTGGGGCGAGGGCCGCATCTTCGTCTCGACGCCGGGCCACCGCGTCGAGATCCTCCAGGACGACAACGTCCGCACGATCATCGAGAGGGGAATGCTGTGGGCGTCCCGCTGAGAGTCGGCATCATCGGCGTCGGGAAGATCAGCGAGCAGTACCTCGCGAACCTCCCGACCTTCCCCGGCCTCCGCCTCGTCGCGGTCGCCGACCTGAACCAGGAGCGGGCGCAGCAGGTCGCCGACGAGCAGGGCGTCCGCGCCCTCACCGTCGACGCGCTGATCGACGACCCGGAGATCGACGCGGTGCTGAACCTCACGATCCCGGCGGCGCACGTCGAGATCGGCACCCGCGCCCTGAAGGCGGGCAAGCACGTCTTCGCCGAGAAGCCGCTCGGGCTGAACCCGGCCGAGGCCGCGCCGATGCTCGACCTCGCGGACGAGCTGGGCCTGCGCTTCGCGAGCGCCCCGGACACGGTGCTCGGGACCGGCGTGCAGACCGCGCGCCTCACCCTCGACTCCGGCGCGATCGGCACCCCGATCGCCGCGCAGGTGCACTGGGCCGCTCCCGGCCACGAGCGCTGGCACCCGGCGCCCGAGTTCTACTACCAGCCCGGCGGCGGCCCGCTGCTGGACATGGGCCCGTACTACCTGACGGCGCTCGTGCACTTCTTCGGGCCGGTCGTCCGCGTCACGGGCCTGGCCACCCGCTCCGACCGCCCGCGCACGATCGAGACCGGGCCGAAGGCGGGCACGCCGATCGAGGTGACGATCGACACGCACATCACCGCGCTTCTCGAGCACGCGAGCGGAGTCGCCACGACCGTCACCGTGAGCTTCGAGGTCTGGCGCAGCCGGGCCCCGAAGTTCGAGGTCTACGGCACCGAGGGCACCATCTCGGTCCCGGACCCGAACATGTTCTCGGACCCGGTCGAGGTCGCCGTCCGCGACGAGGACTGGCGGGTCGTCCCCGACTCCGCCGGCGTGATCGACACCGGTCGCGGAGTGGGACTGGCCGACCTCGCAGAGGCGATCGCGGAGGACCGCCCGCACCGCGCCTCCGGCCGCGTGGCCCTGCACGTGCTCGAGATCATGGACGCCGTGCTCCGCTCGAACGAGGAGAAGGCGGTCGTGACGATCGCGAGCACCGCCGAGAAGCCCGACGTGATGCCGCTGCGCACGGCCGGCTCGATCGGCGCCTGACAGCGCCGGGGGGCGACGACGGGAGGCGGGGGATCGCCGCCAGCGCGTCGCTCCCCGTTCGGGGGTGACCGCGGCGCGCGACGCCGTAGACTCGGCGGATCGACGGTCCTCAGCCGCCGTCGCACGCGGAGGGGGATCGGCCGTGGCAGTCGGCTTCCGGCGGAGCGGTGAGCTCCGTGCCCTCGTGCGCCCCCGGCTCCGGGCGGTCGGCGACCCGCTCTCCCCCGAGGACCACCGCTCCCGGCTGTCCGGCTGGCTCGGCATGCCCGGCGGGCCGGGTCTCGTGCGCCCCTCCGCCCTCGCTCCGGCGTGGGAGGCGCCCCTGCTCCGGCTCGTGCGCGCCGGGGCGCCGGCGGAGGACCTGCACGCGGCGACCACCGGCTCCCCCGAGGGCTCGCGCCTCGCGGCCGTCGTCGAGCTCGTCCGCGACGCCCTTCACTCCGCGGACGACGATCGCGCTCTGCGGCTCACCGGCTGGCTGGTGCGCATCCGCTACGACCCGTCGGCCGACTCCTTCCTCCGCCGCTACGGGATCGCGCTGACCGTCCGCCTGCCGCTGAGCGGCGGCCTCGACGTGGAGGTGCCGCTCGACGCCGCGGCGCTGCGCCTGCTCTACGCCGAGCTGGCAGCACCGATGGATCCGACCGCGGCTGTCGTGGCGGTCGAGACCCTGGAGCCGTCGACCCTCGCGGCGTCGACCCTCGCCTCCCTCTACTCCGCCCGCCGCCGCTGGAGCGACGTGGCCGAGTTCTCGGCGCCCGTCGAGAACGTGGACGCCGCCTCCGCCGCGGTGCTCATCCGCCGCGGCGTCGCTCTCCGCGAGCTCGGCCTGATCGAGGGCGCCCTCGAGGCGTTCGACCGCGTGGTGCGCCCGACCGTCACCAGCGCGCGTCCCGTGGAGCTGCGGGCGGAGGCGCTGCTCGAGCGCGCGAGCACGCTCCTCTCGGACGGGCGCACGGCTCCGGCTCGGCGCGATCTGGAGCGCGTGATCTCCCGCTACCCGGACAGCGCCGCGGCGCACGAGCTGCTGGCGGTCACCGGGCGCTGACGCGACGGAGGGGCGCACCCTCTGCAGGATGCGCCCCTCCGGGGAGTGCGTCGGCTCAGTGCGTCGGCTCAGCCCTCGGCCTTCGAGGGCTTGCCCTCGGCGGGCAGGACCTCGTGCGGGGTGTCGCGCTCGTCCTCGCCCTCGGCCTGCGACGGCTTGTCGGACTGGTCGTCCGGGTCCTCGACGGGGCTCGGGGTCTGGTCGCTCATCGGAGTC
Source organism: Rathayibacter sp. AY1A3 (assembly GCF_002930975.1). NCBI lineage: Bacteria > Bacillati > Actinomycetota > Actinomycetes > Micrococcales > Microbacteriaceae > Rathayibacter > Rathayibacter sp. AY1A3. The sequence goes on from NZ_PSTO01000022.1 coordinate 35,524, forward strand.
CCTCCGGCTCGTCGGACGTGGCGGACGGCTCGGGGTGCGCCTCGAACTCCATCCAGGCGCGGTCCAGATCGGCCTGCGCCGACTCGGGCTCGCTGGCGAAGTAGCCGTCGTAGATCGCGCGGCCGCCGTGCTCGGGCAGGTCGTCGCGACCGCCGAAGGCCTGCGCGAAGCGGCCGACCTCGTCGTCCCTCTTCTGCTGATCCCGCAACCAGGCGGGGAAGGTCTGCGTCATGGTGACACCTCTCTCTCCTGCCCTCCAGCCAATCCCCCGCCGCGGATCCGGGCAAGCCCTTCCGCCGCGGGCCCCGAGGGGCCAGGCTCCGCCCTGGAGAAGCGGCGCTCCGCCCTGGAGGGCCCGGGCTCCGCCCTGGAGGAGCGGCGCTCCGCCCTCTAGAGGACATGTCCGCTACAGGGCGCCCCCGCCCCCGCCGCGGACAAGAGCCGGCCCCTAGCGTGAGCCCGTGACCGACCCCGCTTCTCCGCGTCCCGCCCGCACCGCCGCGGGTCTGCGCCGCACTCTGCTCGCTCTGACCGCGACCGTCGCGCTGCTCGCCGGCACCGCGGCTCCCCTCGCCTCCGCCGAGCCGGACCCGGTGCCGGTCGGGAACGACCACCTCGCCAACGGCGTCGCCGCCTGGGGGCGCTACCTCAACGGGGAGTGGGACGTGCCGGTGGGCATGTCCGACCTCACGGACGTCGCGAGCAGCTACAGCCACACCCTCGCGCTTCACACCGACGGCACCGTCGAGGCCTGGGGAGCGGATCTGGAGGGCGAGCGGGACGTGCCGGCCGGGCTCCGCGAGGTGACCGCGATCTCGACCGGGTACCTCCACAGCATCGCCCTCACGATGGAGGGGACGGTCGTCGCGTGGGGCGACGACCGTCAGGGCCAGACCGACGTCCCGGCCGGACTCGGCGGCGTGACCGCCGTCGCCGCGGGCAGCTACCACACCCTCGCTCTGCGGGGCGACGGGACCGTGGCGGCCTGGGGCTCCGATCAGTTCGGAGCGACCGACGTGCCGGCGGGTCTCTCCGGAGTGGTCGCGATCGCCGCGGGCGGCTGGAACAGCCTCGCGCTGCGCGCCGACGGGACGGTCGTGGCGTGGGGCGGCGACGACAGGGGCGCGTACACCGCCCCGGCAGGCCTCCGCGACGTCGTCGCCGTTTCGGTCAGCTACTCCCACAGCCTCGCCCTGAAGCGGGACGGCACCGTCGTCACCTGGGGCGACCCCGCCGACTCCGGCTTGCCGCGGGTCCCCGCCGATCTCGGCGGCATCACCGCGATCGCCGCCGGCATCGGCTTCAGCGTCCTGCTGACGTCCGACGGCACCGTCGTCTCCCTGCACCCCGACGGCGACACGGAGCTGGACGTCCCGGCCGGGATCACGGGCGCCACCGGCATCGCGGTCGGCTTCAACCACGCCTTCGCGATCGGCCCGCTGCCGACCCTCACCGCCGACACCGCCGAGACGCTCGTCAAGACCGGGACCCGCTACTCCGCGACCTTCACGGCGTCCGGCCCGGCTGCGACCTTCGAGGTCTCGTCCGGCGCCCTTCCCGCGGGGGTGGCCCTCTCGCCGGAGGGCGTCGTCTCGGGCAGGCCGACCACCGCAGGCGACTCCACCTTCACGGTGAGCGCGCGGAACGCGTACGGCACCACGGCCGGCGTGCCGCACACGGTCACCGTGGTCCCCGCGAACACCCCGCCCGTCGTGACGGTCGCCTCCGCCACCGACGGCGCCTCCTACGAGAAGGGCTCGGAGCCGAGGGCCGCCTGCGCGATCACGGATGCGGAGAGCGGAACGTTCAGCGAGGAGGCCGTCGTCACCGGCACGCTCGTGAACGGCCTCGGCACCCGCACGGCGACCTGCACCTGGACCGACCCCGGAGGACTGACCACGACCGCCACCGCGACCTACCGGATCGTCGACACCGGCGTCCCCACCATCGCCGCGACGACCGCGCCGACGGCTCCGAACGCCGCGGGCTGGTTCCGCTCCCCCGTCTCCGTCGGCTTCTCCTGCGCCGACGGCAGCGGCTCCGGGATCCGCAGCTGCACCCCCGCGCGGATCCTGCGCGAGGGCCCCGGCCAGAGCGTCACCGGCACCGCCGTCGACAACGCGGGCAACCGCGCCACGACGACCCGCAGCGGCATCGCCATCGACACCACGAAGCCGCAGCTCTCGTTCACGTCGAGGCCCGAGGGGTCCTACCCCTACGGCACGGTGCTCCCGGAGGCGCGCTGCCTCGCGGACGACGCGCTCTCGGGCCTCACCGGCGCCTGCGTGATCACGGGCGGCGGCCGCTCCGTCGGACCGCACGTGTACCGGGCGACCGCGACCGACCGGGCGGGCAACGTCTCGACCCTCACCGCGTCCTACACCGTCACCCCGTGGACGATCGGCGGGCTCAGCACCTCGGTGAAGAGCGTGGCCGCCGGAGCCGCGACCGGCATGACGTTCCAGGTGACCTCGACGTCCTCCGCGGGAACGTTCCGCCACTCCGCCCTCGCCGACGTGCGCAGCGTCACGCAGAAGCAGACCTCCTGCACCGCCGGCGCCGTCCTCACCGGAGCGCCGACGACCGCCCTGACCGGACGCCTCCGCTACGACACCGCGACGAACCGCTACGTGAAGGCGTGGACGGTGCCCGCGAAGCGGGGCACCTGCTGGACGCTGACGGTCACGACGGCGGACGGCAGCACGGGGAGCGCCCGGTACTCGGTGAAGTAGCGGCGCCGGACGGCCGCCGCGGTCCGGTCAGGCTCCCGCCGCGGCGTACCGCTCCGCGAGCACGCGGAACGCGGCGGCCAGCTCGGGCGGCTCGGCCCCGGCCATCGGAGCGTCGAACCGGCCGAACGACGCGGCGAGCGCCTCCCACGACCAGGCGCCGAGGGCGAGTCGGCAGCCCGCGTCGCCGAGGTCCTCCACCTCCCCGTCGCCCGCGTAGGGCAGGACCTCGGCGGCGGGCGCCTCCAGCACCACCGAGCCGCGGCACGGCCACCCCTCCCCGGGCGCTCCGCCGCGGAACCGCGCCTCCAGGAACTCGGCGGGACTCCCGACCGGCAGCGCCCGGCGGCGGAAGCGGGCACCGCGGGGCGAGCGCGGCTCGAGCCGGTCGACGCGGAACACCCGCCAGTCGTCGCGGTCGAGGTCGAAGCCGATGAGGTACCAGCGGCCCTGACGCGCGACCAGGTGGTGGGGCTCTACGCGGCGCACCGCCTCCGCGTACGCGAAGCGGAGCACCTCCGAGGCCCGGACGGCCGCCGCGACCGCGACCAGCCGCTCCGGAGGGACCGCGGGGGCCGGCGCCGCCGCGACCGTGAAGCGCAGCGCATCAGCTCGGGGCCGGAGCCGGGCGGGCAGGACCTGCCGCACCGTCGCCAGCGCACGGGCCGACGCCTCCTCGAGCCCCGCGATCGGCGCGCGCAGGGCGGCGGTGAGGGCGAGCACCTGCTCGTCGTCGAAGAGCAGCGGCGGGAGCTCGGCGCCGGCCTCGAGCCGGTACCCGCCGTCGGGGCCCTTCGCCGCGTCGATCCGGTAGCCCATCGTGCGGAGTCGGTCGACGTCGCGACGCACCGTGCGCGGCGCGATCCCCAGGCGCTCGGCGAGCACTCCGCCCGGCCAGTCGCGGCGGGTCTGCAGGAGGGAGAGGAGCAGGAGGAGCCGCTCGGTCGTCGTGGGCACGTCCCGAGGGTATTCCGAGAAGAGGACCGTTCCCGTCCTCTTCTCCTGGGAGCGTCGGGGCACCGGGTGATCGACCCGGCACGACTGCGAGGAGCGCACCATGAGCATCACCACGACGACCCACCTCAACTTCCGCGGACAGGCCCGCGAGGCGCTGGAGTTCTACGCCTCGGTCACGGGAGGCCGGATCGACGCGGTGACCTACGCGGACGCGAACGCCGTCACCGCGCCCGACGAGGCCGACCAGCTGATGTGGGGCCAGGTCGTCTCCGAGGCCGGCTTCCGCGTCATGGCGTACGACGTCCCCGCGCACACGGCCTACGACCCGGGCACGATCCCGGTGTTCGTGTCGCTGCGCGGCTCCGACGTCGACGAGCTGCACCGCCTCTGGGACGGCCTCTCGGAGGGGGCGGCGGTCGTCGTGCCCCTGGCCCCGGCGACCTGGTCGCCCCTCTACGGGATGCTGCGCGACCGCTTCGGAGTGACGTTCGTCGTCGACCTCGAGGTCGCCTGGGGCTGAGGCCCGCGGGCTCGGCGGCGGGGCGCGTCCCACTGCGGACGCGCCGGCCGCCGACTCGGTACGCTCAGCACCGGATCCGGTCGGAGGGACGCTGCATGCTGGAGACGATCTCCGAGGCCCTCTCGCTGGTCACCCTCCCCCTCGGCGTGCTGTTCCTGCTCGCCGCGTTCGTCGCGGCGCTGATCGACGGACGCTGGCTGACGACGACCGCCTACCTCGAGGAGGGTCCGCCCCTCGCGCTGCACTGGGTGACCCGGGCCGGCGAGGTGCGATCGCGTCCGCTGTCCGCCGGGGACCCGCTGACGCCGACGCGGTCGGACCAGCGGGAGGTGCACTACCGCGAGGAGGATCCGCACCGCATCCGCCTGCACCGGTGGAGCGACGCGGTGCGGGCGCTGCGCCTGACCGGCCTGATCCTGCTCGGGGCGGGCGTCGTCCTCGGGATCCTGTCGACGGCGCTGGCGGTCCTCGCCTAGGCGGCGCTCCGTGCGCGAGGATCGGACCCGTGGATGCGGAACGGGTTCTCGGAGACGGTCGGGCCGACGGGGTGTGGTGCCGGCTCGGGGAGCCGCTGACGGTCGCGCAGATCGCGCGCGGCGGGCCGGCTTGGCTGTGCCTGGACGCGCAGCACGGCGCGTTCGACGACGCCGCGGTCCTCGCCTCCCTTCGCGCACTCGGCGCCGTGAGCGGGAGGCCGCCCGTCGGCGTCCGGGTCGCGGGGCTCTCCGACGCGCTGATCGGCAGGGCGCTCGACGCCGGAGCGGACGTCGTCGTCGTCCCGATGATCGAGACGGTCGAGGAGGCGCTCGCGGCCGTCCGCGCCGCGCACTACCCGCCGCTCGGCCGCCGCAGCTGGGGGCCGATGTCCGATCTCTGGGGCGCCGCTCCCCCGTCGGCCGCCGAGGCGCGCACCGCGCTCTGGGTCATGATCGAGACGCAGGCCGGCCTCGACGCCGTCGATCGGATCCTCGCGGTGCCGGGCGTGAGCGGAGTCTTCGTCGGCCCGTTCGACCTCGCGATCGGCCTCGGACGGGACCTGTCCGACCTGCTCGCCGCGGACGGACCGGACGACCCGCTGCCGAGGATCGCCGCGGCGGCCCGGCGCGCGGGCAAGGGCGCCGGGGCCTACGCGGGCGACCGCGAGCGCGCCGGGCTGCTGCGAGCGCTCGGCTTCCCGAGGGTCGCGGTCGCGACGGATCAGTCGCTGATCGCGCTCGGCACCGCGGCGGCGCTCGACGCGGACGCCGCCGACTCCGACTGCTGAGCCCGAGGCCGGGCACGGGGCCGGCCGCCGGTCACCGGCGAGCGCTCCCGCCGGGGGGACGCACGGGCTCCGGCGGCTCGGGGACGAAGCGGAGGCCGCCGGCGGAGTTCGCGAGATCGGTGAGCGCCGAGATCCAGGCGGGGTTGATGCGGGGCATGCGGCCGCCGGCGTAGGTGTAGCGGAGCGTGTGCGAGGGGTGCAGCCAGATCGCGCTGCGGCCGTCGCTCATCCCGTTCTCGTCGCGCCAGGTGAGCAGGCACGACTCCCCCCGGCGCAGCTTCGCGGTGAGGACGATCTGCAGGTGGGCGAGCACCCGGTCCTCGACGTCGACCTCGACCGATCCGTCGTAGTGCAGCTTCCCCCTCGGCGTCTCCCGGCCTCGTCCTCGGAGGACGGGCGCGCCTCCGGCCCACCATCCTCGGGTGTCGTCCAGTGACCAGTTCGGGGCGACGACAACCGGCGGATCAGCTGGCATCGGCGGATCCGCTGGTCTCGACGGGGCGGGGCTCAGGCCGGCGGGTTCGCCGCCATGAAGTCGCGCATCGGCAGCAGGTTCTGGAGGGGCGCGAAGTACCCGAAGCGGGGCAGGTCGAAGACCACTCCCGCGACTCCGGAGGATCCCATCGCCGCGATCCACTCGAGCGCGGCCGGCATCGGCACCTTCAGCACGCGCGACGCGTCCTCGTCGGAGAGGCCGGCGTGCAGCGCCCCGGCGCGCGCCCGCTCCCCCGTGGTGAAGGCGAAGACCATCGGCCCCGACTCCAGGCCGCCGACGAAGGGGGTGGGCGCGTCGTCCGGCCCCCGCGCGATGAAGCACCACATCGGCAGGGCGTAGACGCTGCGCCAGAGCGCGTCCATCGCCGCGAAGCTCTCGGGGTCGGCGCGCAGGGCCTCCGCCCGGGCGTCGATCTCGACGGTCTGATCCATGGGGCTCCCCTCGGCGCCGGCGATCGGCGCGGACCTCCACGCTAACGATGCTCCCGCTGGGCCGCACCCGCGATCGATCCGTCAGCAGCGGCCCGTCCCCGCGGCGGGCACGGGCCGTAGACGACGGATCGATGCGGCCGCGGCCCGCTCAGGCCGTCGCGTGCAGCGCGGCGTACGCGCCGCCCGTCGCGAGCAGCTCATCGTGCGTCCCCTGCTCCACGACGCGCCCCTCGCTGAGCACCACGATCCGGTCGGCCGTGCGGACGGTGCTCAGGCGGTGGGCGACGATCAGCGTCGTGCGCCCCTCGCGCAGCCGGTCGAGGGCGAGCCGGACCTCGCGCTCGGTGCGCGGATCGAGTGCGGCGGTCGCCTCGTCGAGCACGAGCAGACGGGGGTCGCGGATCAGGGCCCGCGCGATCGCGAGGCGCTGGCGCTGGCCTCCCGACAGCAGGGCGCCCCGCTCCCCCACGACCGTGTCCCAGCCGTCGGGCAGCTCGAGGACGAACTCCGCGTTCGCCGCCCGCAGCGCCGCCTCGAGCCGGTGGTCGTCGGCGTCCGCTGTCCCGTAGAGCACGTTGTCGCGGATGCTGCCGCGGAAGAGCACCGACTCCTGCGGCACGACCGAGACGAAGCGGCGGGCCGTGCGCATGTCGAGGGCGGCGATGTCACGGCCGTCGAGCAGCACGCGGCCCTGCGAGGGGCGGACGAATCCGAGGACCACCCGGGTCAGCGTCGACTTCCCCGAGCCGGAGGGGCCGACGAAGGCCACGGTCTCCCCCGGGGCGATCCGGAGCGACACGTCGTGCAGCACGCGCCGGTCGCCGTAGTCGACGCTCACCCGGTCGAGCTCGACTCCTCCGGCGAGGGCGTCGACGACCGGCTCGCCCTCGTTGTGCTCCACGTCGGGGTCCGCCAGGACCTCGGCGATCGAGCGGCGCGACTCGAGGCCGCGGGTGACCAGCGGAGCAGTCTGGAACGCCGCCGTGATCGTCCCGGTGAGCAGCGCGAAGTAGGAGCTCAGCAGCACGACCTCGCCGACCGTCACCGGCAGGACGCCCGTCATCGCGATGACGGCTGCGCCGAATAGCGAGCCGAGCGTGATGAGCTGGTAGCTGCTCCACGACAGCGCCCCGAAGCGCCCGTTCAGGCGGTCGAGGGCGACGCCCGCCCGCTCGACGCGGCGGGCGGCCTCCACCACCCGCTGGACCGAGACCTTCTCGAGGCCGTGGGCGCGGGTGACCTCGAGGAGCGCGGACATCTCGCCGACGGTGCCGGACATCGTCTCGACGTGGCGCCGGAACGCCTCGTTGCCGGCCGCTGTCCGCCGACGCAGCCAGAGCACGAGTGCGGCCGCGAGCGGGACGGTCAGCGCGAACACCAGCAGGAACTGCGGCACCCTCGTGCCCGTCGCCACTCCGGCTCCGACGAGCACCACCAGCGCTGTCAGCACCGGCCCGAAGGCCTGCTGCAGCATCAGCTCGAGGCTCTCGACGTCGCGCACCACCTTCGTCTGGGCGATGGAGGCGCTGCCTCGCGAGTGGTAGTCGAGCGAGAGGCTCTGCAGCCGCTCGGCGAGCGCCTCCCGCAGCCGCAGGCCCAGCGCGCGGACGGCGGACGAGGAGAGCCGCACGTAGACCGCGTTCGCCCCGATGTTCGCGAGGATCGTCGCCGCGGCGGCCGCGGCCGGCACGACGAGCGCCGATGGCGACCGGCCGTCGACGAGGGCGTCGACCACGGCGGCGGTGACGAGCGGCAGGATCCACAGCGGGCTGTCCTTGACGACGTAGGCGAGCGCCGCCCCGACGACCCGGTGCCGCGACGGGCGCAGGGCCGAGCGGAGCGGATGCTCGGAGGAGATGCCGCTCACGGCACGAGGGCGGGCTCGCGCGCCGCCGCCGTCGATCGGAGGATCAGGGCGGCCGCGCCGATCAGAGGCCCCTCCCCGCCGAGCCCGGACGGGCGGACGTCGAGACCGCGGGCGTAGTCCAGGACAGCGTGCTCCCGGGCGCTCGCCTGCACGAGGTGGAGGTAGTCGCGGGTCACGCCCGCGAAACCGCCGCCGACGGCGAAGTCGTGCACGTCGAGCAGGGTCGCCGCGCCCGCGATCGCCGTGCCGACGGCCTCGGCGGAGCGGCGGACCGCGGACAGGGCCACGGCGTCGCCGTCCGCGGCCGCGCGCCCGAGCTCCTCCCCGGTGCTCCCGGCGAAGCCCCGGCGCCGGGCCCAGGCGACGGTGCTCGGTCCGGAGGCGATGCTCTCGAGCGTCCCGTCGCTCCCCTCCTCGGGGTCGGCGTCGGCGACGTGCACCTGGCCCAGGTGGCCGGCGTTGCCGGAGCGGCCCGCCAGCACCCGGCCGTCGAGGACGATCCCGCCGCCGATCCCGGTCGACACGACGAGGCTCACCGAGGAGACGGCGCCCCGGTTGGCCCCGTACCAGTGCTCGGCGAGGGCGATGCAGGTCCCGTCGAGGCGCAGCTCGACCGGCCGACCGGGCACGAGCCGCTCGAGCGCCTCCCGGAGCGGGACGCCGTGGAGCAGCGGGAGGTTCTTCGGTCGGATCCGGCCGCCGTCGAGGTCGATCGGCCCCGCGGATCCGGCGCCGACGCCGACGACGTCCGCCCCGGCCGTCGAGGCGGCGACGCACTCCGCGAGCGCCCGCTCGAACTCCTCAGGAGTCAGGGCGGGGCCGGTCGCGCGCCGGTGCCGCGTGCCGGGCACGAGCCCGCCCCCGACGTCGACGAGGGCGGTCTCGATCTTCGTGCCGCCGACGTCGACGGCCAGGGCGGGCTGCGTGCTCACCGCGGATCAGGCCCAGTCGGCGACGAGCTGGTTGGCCGTGCGCAGCACGCTCGGCGACACCAGAGCCTCGGTGTCGAGACCGGAGCCGCGCACCGTGAAGACGACGCTCTCGCCCGGCAGCAGCGTGACCAGCTGGTCGTCGACGACGGCGGACGGGTCCACCTTGTCGACCAGGAGGGTGACGTCGCGCACGAGGTTCTCGGCGGTGACGGTCACCTGCACTCCGCCCTCGACGGGGGCGGCGCTCGTGCGCAGGCGCGCGGCCTCCAGGGCGGAGTCGCGGTACTCGGCGAAGAACCAGAACGCGCGCGTCCCGGCGAAGTCGACGACGAGCAGCTCGGCGGCGGCGTCCTCGGGCGTCGCCACGCCGGACCCGATCGGCAGGGTGCGCACCGAGCGCGCCCCGACCGCGAGCTCCTGCCGCTCCTCCGCCAGCACCGTCCCGTCGAACGCCAGGCGGCGCACGACGCACTCGCCGGCCCACTCCTCGGGGGAGTCGCCCACGGCGACCACGGCGAGCCCCTCCCCGCGCGGCTGCACGGTGAGCAGACGGTCCTCGAAGACGTGCTTGAGCGCGTAGAGGAGCGGCTTGGCGGTGCCGTCGCCGTCCACCGCGGCCCACGAGGTGACCGGCCAGCAGTCGTTGAGCTGCCAGACGATCGAGCCCATGCAGCGCGGGCTCTCGGAGCGCTGGTGCTCGATCGCGAGCGTCACCGCGAGCGCCTGGTTGAGCGACATCGCCCAGTGCCAGTCCTCCGTGTCGTCGGGCAGCGGGAGGTGAGCGACGAGACCGTCGGTCAGCTTGTCGTTGCCGTCGGTCGCCTTCTGGTGGTGGATCATCCCGGGCGACTCGGGAGTCAGCGGCGAGTCCGAGATCGAGCGCTGGATGGTCGACCACGACGCCGGCCCCTGCCAGCCGAACTCGGCGACGAATCGCGCGTGGGCGTCCCGGTAGGCGGGGTAGTCGACGCGGTTCCACAGCTCCCAGAGGTGCACGGAGCCGTGGTCGAGGTCGTTCGCGAAGATCTGCGGGTCGCCCGACCAGGGGCTCCCGGGCGTGTACGAGCGCGCCGGGTCGAGCTCGGCGACCAGGCGCGGGAGCAGATCGAGGTAATAGCCCAGGCCCCAGGTGCGGCCCTGGAGGCGCTTCTCCCAGCCCCACTCCTCGAAGCCCCAGATGTTCTCGTTGTTGCCGTTCCAGAGCGCGAGGCTCGGGTGCGGCATGATCCGCGTGACGTTGTCGCGGACCTCCGCCTCGACCTCGCTGCGGAGCGGCTCCTCCTCCGCGTAGGCCGCGCAGGCGAAGAGGAAGTCCTGCCAGACGAGGATGCCGCGCTCGTCGCAGAGGTCGTAGAAGTCGTCGGACTCGAAGTAGCCGCCGCCCCAGATGCGGAGGAGGTTGAGGTTCGCGGACTCGGCCTGGTCCATCCTGCGGGCGAGGCGCTCGCGGTCGACCCGGGTGATGAAGGCGTCGTCCGGGATCCAGTTGGCTCCGCGGATCCAGACGGGCTCGCCGTTGACGACGAAGCGGAACGAGGTGCCCTCGTCGTCGCGGTCGAGCTGCACCTCCAGGGTCCGGAAGCCGATCCGCTGGGAGCGCTCGTCGATGACGGCTCCGCCCTGCAGGAGCGCGACCTCGAGGTCGTGGAGCGGCTGCCCGCCGAAGCCCCGCGGCCACCACAGGGCCACCTCGGCCGCCTCGAGGTGGAGGACCGCGGTGCGCTCGCCACCGGGGACGCTCGCCACGGCCTCCGCGCCGGCGACGGAGGCGCGCACCTCCACCTCGGCGTCCGAGGCCCGGTCGAGCCCCACGTGCAGCTCGACGCGGCCGGTCGTCCCGTCGACCGTGACCACGGGGCGCACCGAGGCGAGGCGCGCACCGCTCCAGGCCTGGAGGGTCACCGGCTTCCAGATGCCGGCGGAGGCGGCGTCCAGCCCCCAGTCCCAGCCGAAGTTGCAGGCGGCCTTCCGCAGGGCGTTGAAGGGGTGGGAGTAGGTGTGCGGCCGGTAGCCGATCTCGAGGCTCGCTCGGTCGGCCTCGGCGACGGGCGAGGCGAAGGCGACGACCAGCTCGTTCGCCCCCTCCTGCAGAGCCTCGTCGACGCGGATCCGGTAGGTGCGGTGCTGGTTGCGGGTGCGGGCGATCTCGTGCCCGTTCAGCGTGACGACGGCCACCGTGTCCAGGCCCTCGAAGACGAGCTCGTGCACGTCGCGGCCGTCGGGGGCCCAGTCGAACGAGGAGGAGTACTCCCAGTCCGTCTCGCCGATCCAGGTGACCTTCTTCTCGTTCTGGTCGAGATAGGGGTCGGGGATCAGACCCGCGGCGAGCAGGTCGGTGTGCACCAGGCCGGGCACGACCGCGGGGACGACGGCGGCGACGAGCTCGGCGGGGACGGGCCCGCGGGTCGCGCGGACGCTCCAGCCCTCGTGCAGGCGGCGGGTGGCCGCGGTGGTCGCCCGGCTGTCGGTGTCGATGGTGTGGGTCACTTCGTGGCTCCTGAGGTCAGTCCGTTGTAGATGAAGCGCTGGAGGAAGAGGAAGGCGACGAGGGTCGGCACGATCACCAGGATCGTGCCCGCCGCGATGACCTCCCACTGCGCCCCGAAGGGCCCCATGAAGCGGAAGAGGGAGGTCGAGATCACGCCGAGGTCGCGGGAGGGCATGTAGAGGAAGGGGATGTAGAACTCGTTGTAGACCGCGATCCCCTTGATGATCACCACGGTCGCGATCGCGGGCTTCAGCAGCGGGAGCACGATCCGCCAGTACACGGTGAAGCGGCTCGCTCCGTCGAGCATCGCGGCCTCGTCCAGCGAGACCGGGATCGACTGCATGAACTGCAGGAAGATGTAGATCGCGACGATGTCGGTGCCCGTGAACAGCAGGATCGCCGACCAGCGGGTGTTGAAGAGGTCGAGGGCGTTGATCACCTGGAACGTCGCCACCTGCGTGGTGACGGACGGGACCAGCGTCGCGAGCAGGAAGAGCCCGGTCACCATGCTCCGCCCGCGGAAGCGGAACCGGTCGATCGCGTAGGCGGCCATCGTGCCGATCAGCACGGTGCCCACGATCGAGACGACGAGGATGATCCCGGTGTTGAGGAACCCGGTGACCATCCCGCCCTGCGTGAAGGCGATGGCGAAGTTCTCGAGGTTGAACCAGTTCGAGGGCGGCGTGAGCGGTCCGGTGCCCCGGTACTCCGCCGAGGTCTTGAACGCGAGCATCACGATCGTGACGATCGGCACGAGAGCGAAGAGGCAGGCCACGATCAGCGAGCCGTACTTCCCGATCGAGCCGAGGACGGATCCCGCCGACCGGCGGGTGCGCCGCTCCTTCATGGCCGCCTGCCGCGTCACCGGGAGACCGGTGACCGCCGGGGGGCGCTGCTGGGTGCTGGTCATTCCTGGCTCGCCTTCTCGTCGGGGAACACGCGCCGCTGCACGGCCGTGATGATCAGCACGATCGCCAGCAGCACCACGGCCATCGCCGACGCGAGGCCGACCTTGGAGTAGCGGAAGGCGGTGTCGACGGTCTGGATCACGAAGGTCTCGGACCCGTTCGCGCCGCCGGTCATGATGTAGGGCATCTCGAAGGCCGAGAGCGCCCCGGCGATCGCGAGGATGAAGGACAGCCCGAGGATGCGCCGGATGCTCGGCACGATGATGTAGCGGAACTTGTCGAACGCGCTCGCGCCGTCGAGATCCGCCGCCTCGTACTGCTCCTCCGGGACCGACTGGATAGCACCGAGGAACAGCACGAAGTTCAGCCCCATGTAGCGCCAGACCGAGGTGGCCGCGAGGGACACGTTGACGACGGAGGGGTCGCCGAGCCACTGCGGGGTGTTCTGCACGCCGAAGACCCCGAGCACCGCGTCGAGCGTTCCGTCCGGGCGGAAGAAGTAGAGGAACATCAGCCCGATGGCGACGCCGTTGATCAGGTAGGGGAAGAAGATGACGCCCTTGAAGAAGTTGCGGAACCGGGTGCGGAAGCTCAGCAGCGTCGCGAAGAAGAGGGCGAGGCCGAGCTGCGCGATCGCGCCGGCGAGGTAGAACAGGCTGACGAAGAAGACCCGGAAGATCTCGGGCCGCGTGAAGATCTCGACGTAGTTCTCGAGGCCGACGAAGGTCTTGTCGGGGTCCAGGCCGTCCCAGTCGGTGACGCTGTACCAGAACATGTTCGCGACCGGGATGTACGTCAGCACGACCAGGAACGCCAGCGGGACCGCCAGGAAGAGCCAGGGGGTGATGCGCCTGCCGGTGAGGCGCTGCCGGCGGCGGGGCCGGATCCGCTTGCTCGCTCCGACCTCGATGGGCGGAGCGTCGGTGATCGCCATGGTCGATCCTTCCGTCGTTCGGGGGTGCAGGAGCGGTGGGGCTCCGGAGGGAGGGGGCGGGCGGCCGCGGGAGGCGGCCGCCCGCGGGGACTACTCGGCGACGTCGGCGCGGGCCGCGGCCCAGCGCGAGTTGAGGTCGGCGAACAGCGACTCCTTGTCGCCGGCGCCCGCACCGCGCGCGGCGTCGATCAGCTCCTGGCGGTAGGCGTTGCCGAACAGGTCGATCTCGGCCTCGTTGGCGATGTCGTTGATGACCGCCTCCTTGCCGACCGGGTCCGGGGCGAGCTCGAGGTACTGCACGCCGAGCGCGTCGAAGTCCGCGAGGGTGTCGGGAGCGGGGTCGCTGATCACGGGGCTGATCGCGCCCTGGCTCTCGGCGTAGCCGGACTCGTTCGTGAACCAGTCGATCCACGCGCGGGCGGTGGCCTTGTTGTCCGAGTTCTTGTTGATGGCGAGGAACTTGTCCGAGGCGGTCACCGAGGTGAAGGTCCCGTCCTGCGCCCACGGCATCGGCCAGAAGCCGATGACGTCGCGGGACTTCCCGGCCTTCTCGGCCGCGTCCTGCATCTGCGAGACGGCCCAGGAGCCGAGCACCATCGAGCCGATCTCCCCGCTCGCGAGGAGGTCCTTCGACTCCTCCCAGTTCGTGGTGGTCGGGTCCGCCTCGCTGAGGCCCTGCGCGACCGTGTCGTAGAGCAGGCCGTCGATGTTGTACTGGTCGTTGCCCTCGGTCCAGGGCGCGTCGTCCGCGATCATCTCGGTGCGGACGTCCGCCCCCTGCACCGTGCCGAGGTTGCCCTCGATCGTCGCGAGGGGCCAGCCGTCCTTGTAGTTCGTGTAATAGGGGACGACGCCGTCGGCCTTGATCTTCTCGAGGTCGGCGAGGTACTCCTCCTCCGTGGCGGGCGGATCGGTGATGCCCGCCGCGGTCCAGACGTCGCGGTTGAACACGTAGCCCATGGCCGAGCCGAAGGTCGAGACGCCGTAGGCGGTGCCGTCGAACGAGCCCTCGTTGGTGAAGCGGTAGGTCTTCGACAGCTCCTCCGTCGAGCCCAGCGGCTCGAAGTAGTCGGAGTAGTCGTCCTTGGTGACGTTGGAGCTCGGGATGAGCAGCACGTCGCCGTAGTCCTTCGAGTTCAGGCGGATCTTGGTGTCGCCCTCGTAGTCGGTCAGGGCCTCGAACTTCACTGTCGTCCCGGGGTACTTCCCCTCGAACGTCGTCGCGTAGTCGGCGAAGGTCGTGTCGACCAGGTCGGTGCGGTTGGTCAGCACAGTGATCTCGCCGGCCGGCTCGCCGGAGTCGTTCCCCGCCGATCCGCCGGAGCAGCCGGCGAGCGCGAGGGAGGACGTGACGGCGACGGCGACGATGCCGATCAGCGTGGTCCTGCGGTTTCTGGTGGGTCGTTGCACGGGTGTTCTCCTCGGTAGGGCGTCGCGGTGCGACGGTGAGTGCAGTGGGTGCGGGACGGAGGTCAGTGACGGGCCTGCCACCAGTGCCGGATCGTCGGGAGGTACTGGCGCACCAGCGACTCCAGCCACGACGGCACGTGGGGGTGGGGCGAGGGTCCGGCCGTCGGCGGCGCGGTGGGAGTCGTCGGCGGTGCGGTGGGCGTCGTCGTCGGCGGGGTGGTCGGCGTCGTCGTGGGCGGAGCGGTCGGCGTCGGCGTCGGGGCGGGCCCGGCGGCGACCACCGTCGCCACGTCGTCGACGGTGAGGACTCCGGTCCCCGATCCGTTCACGTAGAGGGCGTACTGGGTCACCGAGGTCAGATCGAGATCGGCCTCCGGGGCCCACGACGGCGGAGCGAAGGCTGAGAAGGGGACGACGGTCGGCCCCTCCGTCGCCGGGGTGACGGAGGCCTCCCAGTAGGCGCCGTTCGCGACGAACTGCACCGAGAACGGGGCCGCGGCGTCCACGTCGAGGGTCAGCCCGGAGTAGCCCCACCAGTTCTGCGGAGCATCGAACGTCTTCACGACGCCCGCGTAGCCGGCCGTGCCCGTGTCGTAGTCGAAGCGCGCGGCGCTGCCGGCGCCGGAGGGCACCAGCGTCGGCGCGATGGTGCCGCCCCCGCTGTTCCGGACGTAGGCCTCGCGGACCGCCGCGTCGTCGGCGTAGCCCTCGAAGTCGTCGACCACGACGGGCTCCGTCGGCACGGCCGAGGTCTCGAACGAGCGGACCTCGGACACGGTGGAGCCGACGCCGTTCACGGCGGTCACCCGCCAGGAGTAGCGCGTCTCGGGGGCGAGGTCGACGTCCGGGCGGACGGTGGTCGCGGTGAGCCCGGTCGTCTCCACGATCGGGTCGGAGAGGTCCTCCGATGCCGAGAGGGTGAAGCGGTAGAACGCGGCGTCGGCGGCGGGCTCCCACGAGAACGCAGGGGTCGCGGTGATCCCGTCGGCGCCGGCGGCCGGCGCGACGAGCGCGGGGGCGGCCGGGGCGCCGAGCGGAGCGGCGTTCGGCGAGAAGAGGTTCACGGAGCCGATCTGCGGCGTCCACGCCTCGCCCGGGCCCTGCGGCCACGAGACGCGCAGCTGGTTCACGCCGGAGAGGCCGCGCACCGACAGCGTGTACTGCTTCCAGTTCCCGGTGCCGCCGCGGGTGTCGACCGCGATCGGCGCCCACGTCGCGCCGTCGGCCGAGCCCTCCACGGTGAGCGGGGCGACCGGCTGGTCGGGCCAGTACCAGGCCGTCACGTCGGCGCCGCTGATGTCGTCGAAGCTCCAGGTGAGGCTCGCCGGATCGGTGCTCTCGCGCTTCACGCGGGAGACGTCTCCGCCGAACTGCGCGGGCGAGCCGGAGTCGATCGCGAGGCTGCCCGTGCGGGCCGACACCTTCGAGAAGTCGTCGAGCGGGTCCGCGAGGGCCACCGCCTCCGCCGCGCTCGTGACGGTGGCGCGCTCGAGGGTGGCGCTGCCGCTCCAGGAGAGGCGGACGGCGTCGCCGTCGAGGCCGACCGCCCGGAGGGCGCCGCCGTCGACCGTGGTCACGGACGGAGTCCAGGTCGTCCCGTCGGTGCTCGTCGAGACGGTCGCGGCCGAGGGGTCCGAGAGGAGGAACTCGGCGGCGGTCACGCCGTCGCGCTGCCAGGTGATGCTCGCAGCGCCCGTCGCGGCGACGACTCCGCCGGCCGGCGTCGGCTCGAGCCGCGCGTTCTCGTGTGCCGAGCTGAGGGTCCAGGTCTGCAGCGGATCGACGAGCACCGTGCCGGCCTCGGGCGCGGCCACGGGGTCGGAGGCGGGGCCGGGGCGATCGCCCTCGCCGACCGCGACCACGCGGTAGCGCGCTCCGTCGGGCGAGTCGTAGTCGGTGACCGGGGAGGCGGCGGCGGAGACGGCGCCGTCGGTCACGTCGCTCCAGGCACCGCCGTCGACCGAGCGCTGCACGAGATAGCCCTGCGCTCCCGCGGTCCCGCGCCACGAGACGGTGGTGATGCCGTACACCTGGTCGAGGGCCGTGACGAGCGGGGCGCCGAGCTCATGCCGGCCGGGCGTGCTGCCGACGGCCGCGCTGTAGCGCTCGACCGCGTCCACGCTCTCCCGCTCCCGCGGCGAATCGCCCGGGTAGTGGAGGGTGAAGCCGTCGTCGTGCGGGACGAAGCCCCCGCGGTCGTTGTTCCCGAACAGCGACCAGAAGAACATGCCCGAGACGTTCCGGTCGGCCGCGGCCGCGTCGAGCAGCGTGGCGGAGGCGGCCGTCGAGGCGTACTCCCCCGCGATGTAGACCTTGCCCGCGTCCGCGACGGTCCGCGCGTCGGCCGAGACCCGCTCGGCGGTCGGCGGGTAGTAGTGGACGTCGACGATGTCGAGGTCCGGCGACGCGAGGGTGTCGGGATCGATGTCGAAGCGGCGGCCGGCGGCGACGAGCTGCTCCGGGGCCTTCTCCTTCAGGTGCGCGACCTGGGCGTCGATCCACTCGCGGGTCATGCCCTCGAGCTCGTTGCCCAGCTCCCACGCCATGATCGTCGGGTCGTCGACGAAGCGCGTCCCGGTGATCGTGTTCGTGTGGTCGAGCACGTGGTCGACGTAGTCCTGGTATGCCGCGATCGCGGCCGGGTCGGTGTAGAAGTCGTCCGACTCGAGGCCGAGCGGAGTCGTGAAGTCGCGGTGACCGCCGTGGTAGTACTCCCACTGGTCGGTGAGCGGCAGCACCAGGCGGATGCCGAGAGTGCCCGCGTAGGCGACCGCGAAGTCGATGGTGCGGAACGCCTCCTCGTTGTACTCGCCGAGCCGCGGCATCAGCGCGAGCGGGTCGGCGTCGTCCTGGCTGGTCGACGTCATCATGTGCGAGCGCACGACGGTGACCCCGAGCCCGGCCGCCGTGTCGAGGGCGTCCTTGATGCGGAAGTAGGTCGGGTAGTCGATCCCGCCGACGTTCTCGTCGAGGCCGAGCCAGTAGATGTTCGTCCCGCTGGCACGGAAGCGCTCGCCGTCGAGGGTGAGGGCGCTGCCGTCGCGCTGGACGAACGCGGTGTTGGCGCTGGTCCAGTCGGCCGGCGCGGCCTGGGCGGCCTGGGCGGAGGACGCGGTCGCGACGAGGGTCGAGGCGACGACGGCGGCGATCGCTCCGCCGGCGAGGGCCGAGCGGAGGCGGGAGCGCCTCGGGGCGGGCGGTGCTGCGGCACGGGTCATGTGTGTTCCAGGGCTCCTTCGACCGGGGTGGAGGACCGGCTCGCGTCGTTCCGCTCTCGGGATCGGGGCTCGTCGCCCCGCCCTCGTCGGCCGGTCCTCGGACAGACTCCCCTGTCCTCCCCGTCGAGGTCAATATCAAAAGTAAATAATTTATGTAACGAATCGAGACGGCAGTGCTAGCACGCGGGGCGTGGTGACGGCCGTCGACCGGCGGTCGGAGATGCTCAGGCCGCCGGCGCGCCCGTGGATCCGCGCGGGACGATCACGACGGCGGGGCTGCTGATCGCACGGCTCTCGCCACCCGCGATGCCGGCCAGGAGCTCCCGGCCTGCGAGCATCCCGATGACCTGCACGTCGTGCGAGACCGCCGAGAGCGGGGGCTCGCTGAGCTGGCACTGCGCGGAGTCGTCCCAGGCGAGGAGCGAGAGCTCGCCCGGGACGGCGAGACCGCGATCGCGGGCCTCGTCGAGTCCGCCGAGCGCCATCAGGTCACTGTCGAAGACGACCGCCGTCGGCCGCTCGTCGCCGTCGAGCAGGGCCGCCAGAGCACGGGCCCCGGAGGCCCGCGAGTAGTCGCCCCCGGCCGTCGGTCCGGACACTCCGTGCCGCGCGCACTCCTGCGCGAACGTCTCCTCGCGGATGCGCGTGTGCAGCAGCTCCGCGGGTCCGGCGACGCGGCCGAGCCGGGAGTGGCCCTGACCGGCGAGGAAGTCGACGGCCGCGCGCATCGCGTTGTCGTCGTCCGTCCACACCGCGCGGAAGCCGACGGCGGCGCTCGGCGGGCCGATCACGACGGCGGGGAGGCCGAGGCCGCGCACGAACTCCGGCCGCGGATCCCCGTCCTCGAGGTCGACCAGGATCACGCCGCTCACCTCGCCGTCCTCGCTCCACCGCCGATAGGTCGCGAGCTCTGCGTCGGCGTCGGGCAGGACGTTGAGGAGCACCGAGTAGCCCGAAGGGCGGACCGCCCGCTCGACACCGGCGATGAACTCGTGGAAGTACGGCTCCGCGCCCATGATCTCGGTCGCCCGCACCAGGGCCAGGCCGATCGGTCTCGTCCGCGTCATCGCCACCGCCCTTCGTCGCCCGTCCAGAGTAGGGGGCCGATCGGCGGCGGAGCCGTCCCGTACGCTGACGAGCGGAACGGGAGGTGACGGCATGGCACGGCGCGAATCGACACCCGCGGCCCCCGGGAGCCGCGCCCTCGTCGTGGACCTGATCCGCTCCTCCGGGCCGATCAGCCGCGTCGAGCTGACCGCCGCGACCGGCCTCACCCAGCCCGCGATCTCGATGATCGTGCGCAAGCTCCTCACCGACGGCATCGTCCGCCAGACCGGCTCGACCTCGACCGGGGGCAAGCCGCGGCAGCTGCTCGAGATCAACGCGCGGGCGAGGATCGCCATCGGCCTGCAGCTCGGCTTCGAGTCGATCACCCTGGTCGCGACCGACACGGGCGGAGGCGTGATCGCACGCCAGCAGATCGACGGCGCCGCGCTCGCCTCCCCGGAGGAGGTCACCGCGCGCCTGGTCCGGGCCTACGACGACTTCATCCGCGGGACCGGGATCGACCGCGGCTCGATCGCGGGCGTGGCGGTCGTCGCTCCCGGCCCGATCGACCAGGCCGCGGGCCGCGTCCTCGGCCCGCCGACGCTGCACCACTGGCGCGACCACCCGCTCCGCCAGGAGCTCGGCGCCGGTCTGGGCGCGCCGATCCTGCTCGACAACGACGCCGCCGCCGCCGCGATCGGCGAGTTCTGGAGCCGCGGCGTCTCGCGGCACCGCACCTTCGGGAGCATCTACGTCGGCACCGGCATCGGGGCCGGCGTCGTCCTCGACGGCGCACTGCTGCGCGGGGCGAGCTCGAACGCGGTCGAGATCGGCCACGTCACGATCGTGCCGGGCGGGCGCGAGTGCTTCTGCGGCAACGTCGGCTGCCTCGAGCGGTACGCCTCGCCGACGGTGGTCGTGGAGGAGGCGCGCTCCGACCGCGCCGCGTTCGCCGACCTCGACCTCGCCTTCCGCCCCGAGGAGCACGCCCGCGACTTCGACGTGCTCAGCCTGGCGGCGATCAACGGCCATCCGGCGGCCCTCGCCCTGATCGAGCGCGCGGCCGGGCACCTGGCCGACGGCGCTCTGATCCTGGCCAACCTGTTCGACCTCGACGAGCTGGTCCTCACCGGCCCCGGAGTCGCCATCGCCGGATCGATCCACACCCGCGCGATCCGCGCCCGCCTCGACGAGCGCCGCTTCGCCCGCCGGGCCCACCCGATCGAGGTCGAGCTCTCGAGCAACCCGCGCGACGCGGCCGCCGTCGGAGCGTCCTCCCTCGTGCTGCAGAGCACCCTCTCGCCCGGGCACGGGCCGGTGCTCCTGCAGCCCGGAGGGCGCGATGGCTGAGGCCGTCGTCTCCGCCGGCCGGCTGCTCGGGCGGACCGTCGAGACGCCGGACGGAGCGGCGCACGCGTTCCTCGGGGTGCCCTACGCGGGCGACCCCCGGCGCTTCCTCCCGGCTCCGCCGCTCGAGGCCTGGAGCGGACGGCGCGAGGCGCTGGAGCCCGGACCGCGCGCTCCGCAGACGTCGGGTGGAAGCGAGACCGGCTGCCTGACCGTGAACGTCTGGACGCCGGAGGCAGCCGAGGCCTGCCCGGTGATCGTCTGGATCCACGGAGGGCTGCACGTCGCCGGCTCCCCCTCCGAGCCCTTCTGCGACGGAGCACGGCTCGCCGCCCGGACCGGCACCGTCGTCGTGGCGCTCGGCCACCGGCTCGGCGCGCTCGGATTCCTCACCGTGGACCACCTCCTCGGCCACGAGTACCGCGACTCCGCGAACGCGGGCCTGCACGACACCGTCGCCGCGCTCGAGTGGGTCCGCGACGAGATCGCGGCGTTCGGAGGAGACCCCGGTCGGATCACGCTGGCCGGCCAGTCCGCCGGCGCGACGTCGGCCGCGATGCTGCTCGCAGCGCCCCGCGCCGAGGGCCTCTTCGCGCGAGCAGTGCTGCAGAGCGCGAACCCCGAGCGCGTCGGGTCCCGCGAGTACGGCGAGGAGGCGACGGCGGAGCTGCTCGACCTGCTCGGCGCGCCGCCGGAGCGGCTCCTCGACCTGCCCTGGCCTCGCCTGATCGAGGCGCAGGACCGCCTGCTCGCCCGCCGCTCGGCCGCGGGTCCGAACACCGTCGCCGTGTTCCGGGCGGGCCTCGACGGCCGCCTGCTGACCCGCGACCCGGTGTCCGCCGTCGCGGAGGGAGCCTCGAGCGGAGTGGATCTCGTCGTGACGACGAACGTCAACGAGGGCTCGGGCTCCGTCGACCTCCGGGCTCCCGACTCCGTCGAGCTGCGCGCACAGCTCGACCGGCACGTCGCCGACCTGCTTCCGGGAGGGGACGCGGGGGCCTATCGAGAGGCTCTGGCGGCCGACCTGGGCCGCACCCCCTCGGACGCCGAGGCCCTGGAGGCGTGCCTCGCCGACGAGATCTACCGGCAGCCGAGTCTGCGGCTGCTCGACGCCCGGGCCGCAGCGACCGGATCGACGCGCGCCGCCCTGTTCGCCTGGCGCGCCGACGACTCCCGCGGCGCGATCCACTCCCTCGAGCTGCCCTTCCTCTTCCGCAGCCTCGACGACGCCCGTGGCACGATCGGGCCCGCCCCGCAGCGCCTCAGCGACGAGGTCTCGTCGCGCTGGGCCGCCTTCGCGGCGACGGGCGACGCCGGCTGGCCCGAGTACGGATCCGAGCGCACGACGCTCGTGCTCGACGACCCCGTCCGGATCGTCGACGCTCCCCGCGAGCACCTGCGCCGCCTGGTCGCGTCCCACCGCCGCTGATCCCCCCGGCCACTGGCCCCGTCCAGGCGGTTAGGTTAGGTTAACCTTCGCAACCCCCACCACCCCCTTCGAAGG
>NZ_PSTO01000023.1:0-52834 GCF_002930975.1 Rathayibacter sp. AY1A3
AGGCCGGGGTATAAAATTGGCATTGAACATAGTGCACGCTGTTGAGTTCTCAAGAATCGGACACATCCCGCCTCCACACCAGAACGGTGCTTCACAACGGAAGTGATCGAAGATAATGTTGCTTGCGTCATACGCGTCTTCTCGGTAGACTAGGAGGCGTTTCTTTCTCCCTGTCGCCGTGGCAACTTGTATAACTTAGCACATCCGCAGGCCGTGTCAAATCCGGCTTCTTCGCGATGCCGTCACGCTCATAGGCGCTCCGACGTTGCTCGGTTCAGGACCTGAGTCCTGCGCCGGGCGGCGAAGTTGCTGGATCCGAGGAATCCTGCGAAGGCTTTACATCCGTGCGGCAGACCTGCTCCGAAAAGCTGTCTTACCGAGTGGATGGTCCCGATTGAGGCCGGGACGTAGGAGCTGCTGCTCTTTCCGTTTCCCTGCGGCCTTTGTGGCGACTCGGAATAAGTTACGCAGCGATCGCGGTGCTGTCAAACGACGGGCCGAATTCGCACATCCCGGGCGTGTCGGGATCAGGGGTCCTCCCCGTCGGCGCCCGGTTCCGCGGGCGGATCCGGGGTCCGAGCCGGCTGCATCGGACCGAGGCGGGCACCCGCGCGCGCGGGATCCGACTCCACCGAGTGGAAGGACCCTCCCCGGAAACGACGAGGAGCGCGCGACCCGGATCGCTCCGGTACCGCGCGCTCCTCGAGGGGATGCCGGGACTACGCCCCGATGCCGACCGCCTCGGGGGAGACGTCCGCACCGGGAGCCGAGGGCTCGAGCGCCTCGGCGACGCGCTGCGAGAGCGACGAGTCGACGTTCGCCCAGTACTGGAGCACGCGCTGCCGCAGCTCCGGACGGGTGACCTTCGACACGTGGCCGGCGATGTTCGCGACCAGGCGGGCGCGCGCGTCGTCGTCGAGGACCTCGCGGTAGAGCGTCCCCGCCTGACCGAAGTCGTCGTCCTCCGGGTGGAGGGTCGCCGCGGCGCGCGTCAGCTCGCCGTCGGTCTCCCAGCCGGCCGACTCCGCCGCCCGGGCGGGATCGGCGTGGGCGCCGCCCATCGTGTTCGGCGCGTAGACGGGCACCTCGGACTTCTGGAAGTCGAACCGCATGGGGCCGTCCTTCGAGTACGAGTGCACGGGCGACTTCGGCGCGTTCACCGGCAGCTGCGCGTGGTTGGTCCCCACGCGGTAGCGGTGCGCGTCGGCATAGCTGAAGATGCGCGCGAGGAGCATCTTGTCGGGGCTGGCCGCGATCCCGGGCACGAAGTTCGAGGGGGCGAACGCCGCCTGCTCGATCTGCGCGAAGTAGTTCTCGGGGTTCCGGTCGAGCGTCATGGTGCCGACCTCGATCAGCGGGTAGTCGGCGTGGGGCCAGACCTTGGTGAGGTCGAACGGGTTGAACCGGTAGCTCTTCGCGTCCTCGTACGGCATGACCTGCACGGACAGCGTCCACGAGGGGAAGTCGCCGCGGTCGATCGCGGAGGACAGGTCGCGGATGTGGAAGTCCGCGTCCTCACCGGCGATCTGGTCGGCCTGCTCCTGGCTCAGGATCTCGACGCCCTGGTCGGTCTTGAAGTGGTACTTGACCCAGAAGCGCTCGCCGGCGGCGTTGATCCACTGGTAGGTGTGCGAGCCGAAGCCGTCCATGTGCCGCCACGAGGAGGGGAGGCCGCGGTCGCCCATGAGCCATGTGACCTGGTGGGCCGACTCGGGCGAGAGGGTCCAGAAGTCCCACTGCATGTCGTGGTCGCGCAGGTGGCTGCCGGGCAGGCGCTTCTGCGAGCGGATGAAGTCGGGGAACTTGATGCCGTCGCGGATGAAGAAGACGGGGGTGTTGTTGCCGACGAGGTCGTAGTTGCCCTCGCTCGTGTAGAACTTCAGCGCGAAGCCGCGGGGGTCGCGCCAGGTGTCGGGCGAGCCCTGCTCGCCGGCGACCGTGGAGAACCGCGCGAGCATCTCGGTCTCGACTCCGGGCTGGAAGAGCGCGGCACGCGTGTAGGCGCTGACGTCGGCGGTGGTGGTGAAGCGTCCGAAGGCTCCGCCGCCCTTGGCGTGGACGACCCGCTCCGGGATGCGCTCACGGTTGAACTGGGCCAGCTTCTCGACGAGGTAGTGGTCGTGGAGCGCGAGGGGTCCGTCGGCTCCGACGCTCAGCGAGTGGTCGTCACTCGCGACCGGTGCTCCGGAGTTCGTGGTGGTGAATCGTTCCTCGGTCATGTTCCTCCTGTCGGCGAGGGGCACGGAGCCCGCCGCTGCGGTGTAGCGGATGTCGGTCAGTGGGCCAGGGCCAGGCAGTCGGGGCAGGTGCCCCAGAACGTGACGTCGGCGGTGTCCACGGCGAAGCCGCTCGCGGTCTGCGGATGCAGGCACGGCGCCTCCCCGACGACGCAGTCGACGTCGGCCACGGCCCCGCAGCGCCGGCACACCACGTGGTGGTGGTTGTCGCCGACCCGCAGCTCGAACCGGCGGGGGTGGCCCTCCGGCTCGATGCGGCGGACGATCCCGGCGTCGGTGAACGCCGAGAGCACTCCGTAGACCGCCTGGGCCGAAGCCTCGGGGAGGCCCTCGCGCACTCGGGCCAGGACCGCGTCCACCCCGGAGTGCGGGTGCTCCTCGAGAGCGAGGAGCACCGCGCGCCGGGTGGCGGTGACCTTGAGCCCGGAGGCTCGGAGCCGCTCGTCCACTGTCGTCATGCCGAGGACACTACCCGAGTTGTCTTGAGCGGATCAAAACAACGGGCGGCGTGGCGCGCTCATCCGGGTGAACGGCCGGGAACGCTCCGGCGGCCACGCGGAGGCTCCGATCAGGCGACCGGACCCTCGACCAGCACGACCTGGGCGGAGCGGGCGGCGCCCGCGGAGTCGGTCCACGAGATCGTCACCGACTCCCCGGGCTCGCGCTGCGCGAGCGAGGCGGACAGCTGGTCGGCCGAGGCGACGGCGACCCCGTCGACCGCGGTGACGACGTCCCCCGCCTCGAGGCCCGCCTGCGCGGCCGGCCCGCCCTCGACGACTCCGCCGATCACTGCTCCGGACGCGGTGGTCGCGAGCGCGCGCGAGGTCGGCGACGCGGTGCCGGAGGAGAGGGAGACGCCGAGGAAGGCCGGATAGCCGATCTCGACGGTGGCCGTGTCGGCGCCCGCCTCGATGGTGGCCACGATGTCCAGGGCCTTCGAGATCGGGATCGCGAAGCCGGTGATGTCGGCCGTCCCGCTGGAGGCGGCGGTGTCCATCCCCACGACGCGGCCGGCGGAGTCGACGAGCGGGCCGCCGGAGTCGCCGGAGACGATGTCGGCGTCGGTCTGGATCAGCCCGGTCAGCGTCTCGGCGGAGATCCCCGACTCGGAGCGGGTGGTGATCTGCTGATCGAGACCCGTGACCGTGCCGGTGGCGGCGACCAGGTCGCCCGTCCCTCCCGCGTTGCCGACGGCGGTCACGGTGTCGCCCACAGCGACCCCGTCCGTGTCGAGCGAGGCGGGGGTGAGGCCGGAGGCGTCCTCCAGCTGCAGGACGGCGACGTCGTTCGTCGCGTCGGTGCCGACGACGCGGGCGGTGTAGCTGCGGCCCGTCGACTCCACCGTGACCGAGATCGCGGTGGCGCCCTCGACGACGTGGTTGTTGGTGAGGATCATGCCGTCGGAGGTGAGGATCATGCCGGTGCCGGCCGAGCGGGCGCCCTGGTAGGTGAGCTCGGAGGTGATCGTGACCACCCCGGCGGTCTGCGCGGTGCTCGCGGCCACGGCGTCGGTCGCGCCGGTGGCCGGCTCGGAGGCGGAGGAGCCGCCCTGCGACGAGCCGTACGGGGAGGAGCCGCCCTGCGTCGAGCCGCCCCAGGAGGGGACGATCACGTACCCGCCGCCGAAGGATCCGCGCGAGCCGCCGGGGTAGACGATCGTGGCGGCGCCGGCCGAGGCGGAGGAGGCCGCCTCGGTGCGGCCGGCGGTGGCGACTCCGCCTGCTGTCACTCCGATCAGCACGGCGAGGCCGAGGCCGCCGGCGATCAGCGCCCGACGACGACGACGGTCGTCCGCGCGCAGCGCGCGCACCTCGTCGGCGCCCGTCGCCTCGGTGGTGGCGGGCTGGTCGGTGAGCTCTCGCTCGTCGGATTCGTGTCGCTCGTTCATGGTGTCGTCCTCGTGCCGGGGCCGCCCCTGACGGCGACCGGTTCCCATTCCACGCCCGGCCTCCCGGCGCCGCCTGGACGCTGCTTATGCGGTTCCTATGAGCGCTCGCCCCTCTGAATGGTTGTAGCGTCAACCAAAAGCGGGTAGCGTCTCCGCCGTGACCACCTCCTCCCCCGACCTGCTCGCTCCCGACACCGCGATGGGCGCGGTGACCCTCCGCGTCGCCGACCTCGACGGGATGATCGCCTACTACCGCGACGCCGTGACGCTCGAGCTGCTCTCGCACGACGGACCGGTCGCGGTGCTCGGCCGCGGCGGAGTGCCGGCCGTGATCCTCCAGCACGCGCCCGAGCTGGTGCACGCCTCGCCGCGCAGCGCCGGCCTCTTCCACACGGCGATCCTCTTCGAATCGGAGGCGGCGCTCGCCGCGGCCGTGTACAGCGTCGCGACCCGGCACCCCGGCTCCTTCACCGGCAGCTCCGACCACCTGGTCAGCAAGGCCTTCTACTTCGACGACCCCGAGCACAACGGCGTCGAGCTCTACTGGGACCGCGACCGCACGCAGTGGTCGTGGACGCACGGGCGGATCGAGATGAGCACGCTCTTCCTCGACCCGAACGCGTTCCTGCAGGAGCACCTCACCGAGGAGTCGATCGCGCAGCCGCGCCTCGGCGGCGCCTCCGTCGGCCACGTGCACCTGAGCGTGGGCGACGTCGCCACCGCGAAGGAGTTCTACGTCGACCGGCTCGGCTTCGAGACGACGATCGCGTACGGCGGGCAGGCGCTCTTCGTCTCGGCGGGCGGCTACCACCACCACATGGCGATGAACACCTGGAACTCGGCGGGCGCCGGACGCCGGCAGCAGGCCCTCGGCCTCGGACAGGTGGAGATCGTGGTGCCCGGCGCCGACGACCTCGGCGCGCTCGGCGAGCGGCTGGCCCGCTCCGGAGTCGCCACCCGCGACGACGGCCGCACCCTCGCCTTCGAGGACCCCTGGGCGAACGCGATCCGCGTCACGACCTCCTGAGCGCCGCCGACCGCGGGGACCCCCGCGGGTACGATGGTCGCGCGGAAGACCGCACTCCCCCGAGACTCCGGAGAACACGGTGCCCACGATCGTCGTTGAAGTCATGCCCAAGGCCGAGCTGCTCGACCCGCAGGGGAAGGCCGTCGCCGGCGCGCTCGCGCGACTGGGCCACTCCGCCCTCCACGGCGTGCGGGTGGGCAAGCGCTTCGAGATCACCGTCGACGAGGTGACCGACGAGGTGCGCGCCTCGGTGCAGCGCATCGCCGACGAGATGCTCTCGAACTCGGTGATCGAGGACGTCGTCGGGATCCACTACCCGGCGGAGGCCGCCCGATGAGGATCGGCGTCATCACCTTCCCCGGCTCGCTCGACGACCGCGACGCCCAGCGCGCCGTCCGGTTCGCGGGTGCGGAGCCGGTCGCGCTGTGGCACGGCGACCACGACCTCGACGGCGTCGACGCGATCGTCCTGCCCGGCGGCTTCTCCTACGGCGACTACCTGCGCTGCGGCGCCATCGCCTCCCACTCCCCGATCATGCGCGAGGTCGTCGACGCGGCGAACGCCGGGACCCCGGTCCTCGGCATCTGCAACGGCTTCCAGATGCTCACCGAGGCGCACCTGCTGCCCGGCGGCCTGATCGCGAACGACATCGGATCCTTCGTCTGCCGCGACCAGCGCCTGATGGTCGCGAGCACCGAGACCGCCTGGACGAACGGCTTCGAGCCCGGCCAGGAGATCACGATCCCGCTGAAGAACGGCGAGGGCGGCTACATCGCCTCGGCCGACACGCTGCTCGAGCTCGAGGCGGAGGGACGCGTCGTCGTCCGCTACCTCGGCCACAACCCGAACGGCTCCATGAACGACATCGCCGGCATCAGCAACCGCCGCGGCAACGTGGTGGGGCTCATGCCGCACCCGGAGCACGCCGTCGAGGAGGGCTTCGGGCCCGACACGGCCGCCGCGATGCGCTCGGGCGTCGACGGGCTGACCTTCTTCACGTCGGCGCTGAAGTCGCTGCTCGCCTCCGCCTGACGCATCCGGTCCGGCCGGCTCCGCCCGCCCGCGACGCACGAGACCCCCGGTTCCGGCCGGGGGTCTCGTGCGTGATGGGCGATGTTCGCGGCGCCGCTCAGGGCCCGGTCAGGACCTCGGGCTCGGGGGTCATCGAGATGGTGGGGATCGAGGCGGTGATCACGGTGCCGTCGGAGCGGCGGGTGCCCTCGATGTCGGACGTGGTCGGCGCTCCGTGCAGGCGGCGGCCCTGGTGCGTGAGCGGGACGCGCACGGGGCTGCCCGCGGCGACGTGCACGCGCTCGTCGCGGACGGTGATCGCGGCGGAGTCGCCGGTCTCGACCGTCAGCAGGACCTCGGCCTGCGTCACCTCGACGCGCACGCGCGTGCCGTGGAGGGTGATGCGGAAGGCGAGGCGGTCCCAGTCGTCGGGCAGGCGCGGGTCGAGCGTGATCCGGCCGCCGTGGTCGCGCATCCCGCCGAAGCCGTAGACGAGGGCGCTCCAGACGCCGCCCGTCGAGGCGACGTGGATGCCGTCCGCGGTGTTGCGGTGCAGGTCGGCGAGGTCGACGAACAGCGCGGACAGGAAGTAGTGGCGGGCCAGGTCGCTGTAGCCGACCTCGGCGGCGATGATCGACTGCACGACGGCCGAGAGGGTCGAGTCGCCGGTGGTCAGCGCGTCGTAGTACTCGAAGTCGGCGCGCTTCTGCTCGGCGGTGAACTCGTTGCCCTGCAGCAGCAGCGCGAGCACGACGTCGGCCTGCTTGAGCACCTGGAAGCGGTAGATCACCAGCGGGTGGAAGTGCAGCAGCAGCGGGCGCTTGCTCGCGGGGGTGTTCTCGAGGTCCCACAGCTCCTTCTCGAGGAAGGCCGCGTCCTGCGGGTGGATGCCCGCCCGCGCGTCGAAGGGGATGTGCATCTTCTCGGCGGCGCGCGCCCACTCGAGCACCTCGCCCTCGTCGAGAGCGAGGCGGTCGGCCATCCGCTCGTACGCGGCGGGCTCGACGGCCTTCAGCAGCTCGACGGCGCGGGCGGCCGAGCGGAGGTTCGCCCGGGCCATGACGTTCGTGTACAGGTTGTCGTTGACGACGGTCGTGTACTCGTCCGGCCCCGTCACTCCGTGGATGTGGAAGTGGTCGTCGCCGTTGCTGCGCCAGAAGCCCAGATCGGCCCACATCCGCGCGGTCTCGACGAGGATGTCGATCGCTCCGCGGGCGAGGAAGTCGTCGTCGCCCGTGGCACCCACGTACTGCATGAGCGCGTAGGAGATGTCGGCGTCGATGTGGTACTGAGCGGTGCCGGCGGCGTAGTACGCCGACGACTCCTGCCCGTTGATGGTGCGCCAGGGGAAGAGCGCGCCGCGCTGGTTGAGCTCGGAGGCGCGCGCCCGGGCTGCCTCGAGCATGTTCTGCCGGAAGCGCAGGGCGTTCCGGGCGACGAGGGGCGCCGTGTAGCTGAGGAACGGGAGGACGTAGACCTCGGTGTCCCAGAAGTAGTGGCCGCCGTAGCCGGAGCCCGAGACGCCCTTGGCCGCGACTCCGCCGCCGTCGGTGCGGGCGGTGGACTGGGCGAGCTGAAAGAGGTTCCAGCGGGTGGCCTGCTGGATCGCGGGCTGGCCGTCCAGCTGCACGTCGGAGCGGGTCCAGAAGTCGTCCAGCCACTCGCGCTGCTTGACGAACTGCTCCTCGACCGGCGTCTCGCGGGCGCGGTCGAGCGTGCGGTCGCAGCGGTCGGCGAGCTCGCGCACGGGCACGCCGCGGGAGGTGTGGTAGGTGAGCGTCTTGACCAGGCGGACCGGCCGGCCGGCCTTGGCCTTCACGCGGTAGACGTGCTTGGCGAGGTCGTCGTCGATCTGGGAGGTCTGGTCCCACTCGTTCTCGGTCTCGAGCTGGTGCTCGGCGCCGCAGGCCACGGTCATCTGGGAGTTGGTGGTCCGGTAGCCGAGGAGGTAGCGGGTGCCGCTGACGCGCTTGAGGCGCGGCTGGAGCACGCGGTCCTCGAACGACTCCGCCTTGCGCGGGTCGAAGCCGGCCCCCTCGCTGCCGGAGGGGGCGTGGTACTCGTCGACGCCGTCCTGGCGGTTGAGGATCTGGCTCGAGATCAGCACGGACGCGTCGTGGTCGAGCATCTCGACCTCGTAGTCGAGGATCGCGAGGTGCCGGTCGGTGAACGAGACCAGGCGGCGCGAGCGGATCAGGACGCGCTTGCCGGAGGGGGTGCGCCACTCCAGCTCGCGGGTGAGCACGCCGTTCGCGAAGTCGAGGCGCCGCGAGTAGGCGAGGACGTCGGCCTCGCTCAGCACGAAGGGCTCGTCGTCGACGTAGAGGCGGATGATCTTGGCGTCCGGCACGTTGACGATGGTCTGGCCGACGCGGGCGAAGCCGAACGCCTCCTCCGCGTGGCGGATGGGCCAGGTCTCGTGGAACCCGTTGATGAAGGTGCCGTAGGCGTAGCCGTCGCGCCCCTCCTCCACGTTGCCGCGGAGGCCGAGGTAGCCGTTGCCGGTGGCGAAGAGCGTCTCGGTGCGGCCCTGCAGCTCGGAGGCGAACTCGGTCTCGACGAGGGCCCACTCGTCGATCGGGAAGCGGTTCCGGTCGAGCGGGTCGGAGGTGATGGGGTTCATGCGGCGTCCTCGGGGGCGGGAGCGGTGGGGAGGAAGGGGAGCAGCTCGGCCAGGTCGTCCACGACCAGGTCGGCGCCGTGCTCGAGCAGGGTGTCGGCCCCGACTCCGCGGTCGACGCCGACGACGAGGCCGAAGCCGCCCGCGCGGCCTGCCGCGACTCCGGAGTGCGCGTCCTCGAGGACGGCGCACTCGGCGGCCAGGAGGCCGAGGAGCTCGGCCGCGTAGAGGTAGGTGTCGGGCGCGGGCTTGCCGGCGATCGAGCGCTCGGCGGCGAGGAGCCCGTCCACGACGACCTCGAAGCGGTCGCGGAGGCCGGCCGCCTCGAGCACCGGCACGCCGTTGCGGGAGGAGGTGACGACGGCGACCTGCACGCCCGCGGCGATCGCGGCGTCGACGAAGCGGAGCGAGCCCGGGTAGGGAGCGACGCCGGTCTCGGCGAGGGTGCGGTTGAAGGCGTCGTTCTTGCGGTTGCCGAGCCCGCAGACGGTCTCGAGCGACGGGTCGTCCTCGGGCGCACCCTCGGGGAGGGTGATGCCGCGCGAGGCGAGGAGCGCCCGGACGCCGTCGTACCGCGGGCGTCCGTCGATGTACCGGAAGTAGTCGGCGTCGGTGTAGCCCTCGGCGATCCCGCGCGAGGAGAGGTACTCCGTGAACAGCCGCGACCAGGCCTGCATGTGGACGTCGGCGGTCGGCGTGAGCACGCCGTCGAGGTCGAACAGGAGCGCGCGGACGCCGCGGAGGGCGGAGGCGTCGGGGCGCGTCGGGGATGCAGTCACGGCGGGGAGGACCTCTGATCGGGGGCAGGCGTTCGGCGGTTCCGCCGATGACGGTCGTCCGCCGCGGACTGCAGGTATCGTATACGCCCCCCGGCCGCCGTGTGGAACCGTTTACACGTCCGTCATCTGCGCGCCGCCGGGGGCGTCGATCCGCTCGGGGGCGAGGCGGTGCCGCCCGAGGGGGAGCATCAGCGGAGTGCCCGAGGTCGGGTCGGTGATGATGCGGCTGTCGAGGCCGAACACGGCGAGCACCGTCTCCTCGGTGAGCACCGCGGCCGGGGTGCCGGAGGCGTGCACCGCGCCGTGCGCGATGGCCACGAGGTGGTCGGCGTAGCGGGCGGCCATGTTGAGGTCGTGCAGCACCATCACCACCGTCGTCCCGCGGGTGCGGTTGAGGTCGACGAGCAGGTCGAGCACCTCGATCTGGTGGCTGACGTCGAGGAAGGTGGTCGGCTCGTCCAGCAGCAGCACGTCGGTCTCCTGCGCGAGGGCCATCGCGATCCAGACGCGCTGGCGCTGCCCGCCGCTGAGCTCGTCGACGGAGCGGTCGGCCAGGGCGGCGGTGTCGGTCGCGTCGAGCGCGGTCGCGACGGCCTCGTCGTCGTGGGCGCTCCAGCGGCTCAGCATCCCCTGGTGCGGATGGCGGCCTCGGCCGACGAGATCCGCGACGGTGATGCCCTCCGGGGCGATCGGCGACTGCGGGAGGAGGCCGAGCGTGCGGGCGAGCTGCTTCGCCGGCGTCCGGTGCACGGCCCTGCCGTCGAGCAGCACGGCGCCGGAGCGGGGCGCGAGCAGGCGCGACATCGAGCGCAGGAGCGTCGACTTGCCGCAGGCGTTCGCTCCGACGATCGCGGTGATGCGGCCGGGCGGGACGACGAGGTCGAGGCCGTCGACGACGGTCCGGTCGCCGTAGCCGAGGGTGACCCCCTCGGCCGTCAGGGTGTGCGCGGTGGTCACAGTGAGCCTCCCGCTCTGTTGCTGCGGACGATGAGGTAGACGAGGTACGGCGCCCCGAGGACGCCGGTGACCACTCCGACCGGGTAGCGCAGGCCCAGCCCGAACTGCCCGACGAAGTCGGCGACGAGCACGAGCAGCGCGCCGACGAGGGCCGAGGGGATGAGGAGCGACGCGCCGGGCCCGATCAGGCGGGCGGCGATCGGGCCGGAGAGGAAGGCCACGAACGCGATCGGGCCGGCGGCGGCCGTCGCGAAGGCGATCAGCCCGACCGCGGCGACGATCACGACGAGGCGGGTGGCGTTCACGCGGATGCCGAGCGCGGAGGCGGTGTCGTCGCCGAGCTGCGTGGCGGAGAGGTCGCGCGAGCGCGAGAGCAGGACGGGGGTGAGGACGACGACCGCGGCGAGGACCGGCACGACCTCGCTCCAGCTCGCGCCGTTGAGGCTCCCGGTGAGCCAGCGGGACGCCTCCTGCAGGTCCCACGCCGCGGCCTGCGAGAGCACGTAGGCGGTGAGGGAGTCGAGCATCGCGGCGACCCCGATGCCGATCAGGATCAGCCGGGTGCCGGCGACTCCGCTGCGGTAGGACAGGGCGTAGACGAGCAGGGCGACCACGAGTCCCGCGACGATCGCGAGGGCCGAGACCTGCGCGGCCCCGAGCGAGAGCGTCACGATGGCGAAGGCCGCGGCGGCGCTCGCCCCGGCGCTGATCCCGATGATGTCGGGGCTGGCGAGCGGGTTGCGGAGCATGGTCTGGAAGCTCACTCCGCCGAGCCCGAAGCACAGGCCCACCAGGAGGGCGAGGACGGCGCGCGGGAGGCGGAGGCGCCCGACGGTGAAGCTCGCCCCGGGGACCTGCTCGCCGAGGATCACGCGCAGCACCTCGTCGGGCGAGTAGACGGTCTGGCCGACCAGCAGGGAGACGGCGAGGACGGCCGCGATCAGGACAGCGAGGACGGCGACGACGATCCGGCGGCGGGCCCCGCGGCGGCGGCGGCCGGCCGCGACGGCGCGGGCGGTGGCGGAGGGCGCCTCGAGCAGCGCGGTCACAGCTCGCGCACCTTCTGGCGGCGGACGATCGCGATGAACACCGGGGCGCCGACCAGCGCGGTGACGATGCCCACGTCGATCTCGCTCGGGCGCGCGACGACGCGGCCGACGATGTCGGCGGCGATCAGGAGCACGGCGCCGGTCACCGCCGAGAACGGCAGCAGCCAGCGGTGGTCCACACCGACGAGGAGGCGGCAGGCGTGCGGGACGACCAGGCCGACGAAGCCGATGGGCCCCGTGACCGCGGTCGTCGCTCCGCAGAGCACGACCGCGCCCAGGGCGGCCCCGCCGCGCGCGAGGGCGACCCGCTCCCCCAGGCCCGCGGCGAGCTCGTCGCCGAGCGCGAGGGTGTTGAGGCTCTTGGCCGAGAGCACGCAGAGGACGATGCCGGCCAGGAGGAAGGGGAGCACCTGCGCGATGCTCGCGGACGTCGCGCCGCCCACTCCGCCGATCTGCCAGGAGCGGATGCCGCCCGCGATGTCGGCGCGCGGCAGGACGATCGCGCTGATCACCGAGACCAGCGCGGCCGAGGTGGCGGCGCCGGCCAGGGCGAGCTTGAGCGGAGTCGCGCCGCCGCGCCCGAGCGAACCGACCGTGTAGACGAAGACCGCGGCGACCGCGGCCCCGCCGATCGCGACCCAGACGTAGGCGGCGGAGCTCGTCAGCCCGAAGAAGACGATGCCCGTCACGACCGCGAGCGAGGCTCCGGTGTTCACCCCGAGGATGCCGGGGTCGGCCAGCGGATTGCGGGTCACCCCCTGCATCAGCACGCCGGCGACGCCGAGGGCCGCGCCCGCGATCGCGGCGAGCACGGTGCGCGGGATGCGCTTGGCGACCGCGGCCTGCGCGAACCCGTCCGTGGACCCGCCGAACGCGGCGACCACGTCGCTCCACGCCACCTCCCGCGACCCCACCAGCACCGACACCACGGCGGCGGCGAGCAGCACGGCCACGGCCGCGAGCAGCCAGAGGGCGCGCAGCCGCCTCGGGCGGCGCACGGCGGCGACGCCCGAGGCGGCGGGAGGAGCGGCGAGGGTCACGCGGGTCGGGTCCCGGCTCAGGCGGCCGGAGTGCTCTGCGCGGCCTTGGCGGCGGCCTCGTCGAGCAGGTCCAGGTAGTCGTCGAGGACCCACGAGATCGAGAGCGGCGTCGGGTTGGCGGCGGTGCCGAGCGGGGTGGAGGGCAGGCGCACGATGGCGTCGTCGGCGACCGCGGGGATCTGCGAGAGCAGCGGGTCGGCCTTGAGGGTGCTCACGAGCTCGTCGTCGCCGTAGGTGACGATCACGTCGACGTCGCTGAAGGCGTCGGCCTGCTCGGCGCTCTGCGTGAGCGAGAACTTGTCGGTCGCGGCGGAGGCGGTGGCGATGCTGCCCGGGGTGGCCATGCCGAGGTCCTCGAAGAACGCGGGGCGGGTGTCGTGCGAGGTGTAGAAGCTGACCTGGCTGAGGTCCGTCGGGTCGACGTGGGTGAGGAACATCGCCGAGGTGCCGGCCAGCTGCGGGTGCGCGGCGACCTTCTCCTCGATCTCGCCCTCGAGCTCGGTGATCAGGGCGGCGCCCTCGTCGGCCCTGCCCATCGCCTCGCTGTTCAGCGTGATCATGTCGCGCCAGGAGGTGCCCCAGGCGGTCTCGGGGTAGGCGACGACGGGGGCGATCTCGCTCAGGGTGTCGTAGTCCTCCTGCGTGAGGCCGGAGTAGGCGGCGAGGATGACGTCCGGGTCGGTGTCCGAGACGGCCTCGAAGTCGATGCCGTCGGTCTCGTCGAAGAGGACGGGGGTCTCGGCGCCGAGCTCGTCGAGCTTCTCGCTCACCCAGGGGAGGAGCCCGTCGCCGTCGTCGTCGCCGAAGTTGGCGGCGGCCATGCCCACGGGGACGACACCCAGCGCGAGCGGGACCTCGTGGTTGGCCCAGTTGACGGTCGCCACGCGCTCGGGGGCCGACTCGATGGTGGTGGTGCCGAGAGCGTGCTCGATCGTGATCGGCGTGAAGCCGCTGTCGGCGGCGGCGTCGTCTCCGGCGGCCGAGCCGCTGCAGCCGGCGAGGCCGATCGTCAGCGCGGTGGCGGCGAGCAGGGCGAGGGGCGTGGTGGCGCGGGGCATGGGTCCCTTTCGAGAGGCTGTGCGGGAGGCGGCGCAGGGTCCGAGTGGACCGGCACTAAGGACAGCCTAACCAAAGAATGTGCGTGCTCTCAGCCCCGATTCCTCGCCTCCCGAGGTCGGAGGCGCCCCGAGGCGCCGCTCGCGGAGCCCGGAGACGGCCCTGCCGCGGCCGCGGACGTCACGCCGTCGCGAGCCTCTCGACGGTGCGCAGGTTCCGGGTCGTGGTGCTCGAGCGGTAGGCGGAACGGGCGAGGATCCTCGCGACCGGAGTGTCCGTCGAGGAGCCGCGCGGGCAGCGCCAGTAGAGGACACCGGCGCCCCGGGCGACGAGCTCGACCGCCGGATCCGGCTCGCCGATCGCGGCCTGCGCG
This sequence comes from Rathayibacter sp. AY1A3, assembly GCF_002930975.1. Taxonomy (NCBI): domain Bacteria; kingdom Bacillati; phylum Actinomycetota; class Actinomycetes; order Micrococcales; family Microbacteriaceae; genus Rathayibacter; species Rathayibacter sp. AY1A3. The sequence goes on from NZ_PSTO01000023.1 coordinate 14,038, forward strand.
GCGTCGAGCGCCTCCTCGTCCGAGCCGAAGACGACGTACGGATGCGCCTCCTCGTCGATCCGCGGGAACGGGTAGGCGGCGAGCACCGCGGCGAGCGCCTCCTGCGTCACGAGCACGATCCAGGCGTCGTAGCCGAACCGCTCGGCGAGCGCCGCCTCGAGCGCGGGCTTCAGCTCGGCGGCCGGGCGGTCGGAGTCGAAGGCCGCGTTGCCGCTCGCGAGGACCGTCCGCACCCGGTCCACGCCGATCCCGGCGACCGTCTCGGCGAGCTCGGCGCTGCGGACGGTGCGGCCGTTCACGTTCACTCCGCGGAGGAGGGCGAGGAACCGGGTCATGCGGCCGACGGTAGCGTGACGGCATGGCGCGAGGAAGCGGACGACGACGACCCCGGCGGACCCTCGAGGAGGAGATCCTGCGGGCGAGCGAGCGCGGACCCGGGGCGAGGACGCGGGCGGAGACCGTCCCTCCCTCCGGACGCCGGCTGGTGGCGCCGCCCGCCTCGGGCACCCTGCTCCACGTCGACGTGGACGCGCTGGTGGCGCTCGCCGCGCGGGAGGACCTGCTGATCGCGCTGGAGCGGCGGATCGGCGAGCACGCGGTGGCCGCGACTCCGGTGCTCTCGTGGTGGTCGGCGACTCCGTCGGTCCCGGGCGAGGAGGAGGAGCGTCGGCTCGACGCGCTCGTGCTGCGGACGGTGGAACTCGGGGCGGGGCCGGCCGAGGACGTGGACTCGCGGCTGCGGGAGCTGGCGCACGAGGGCGGTCTGGACGAGCTGGGCTCCGCTCTGGCGCTGCTCGCGCGGGTCCCGGATCCGCCGGCGGCGTTCCAGGATCCGGACGGGTTCCTGCGCGTGACGGTCCCGGAGTCGCCGTTCGAGCGGCGGCTCGAGGTCCTCGCGGAGGCGCAGGGCCGGGCGGGCGAGCTGCTGGTGCTGCTGCGCGACTGCGCGTTCACCGCGACCCTGCCGCGGCGACGCTCGGCGATCGCAGCGATGAGCGGGCGGATCCGCGCGGCCGCGGACCAGGGGCGCCTCGACTCCCGGCGGCTGGACGAGCTCGCGGAGGCGGTGGACGCGGCGCTCGAGAAGCGGTGGACCGTGCTCTGACGGCGGTCCGCGTTACGGGCGCGCCCGTCGCGGTGACCGTTCGCGCACCGGTTCAGCCCCCGCGCACCCCGGGTGAATAGGCTGGACGGATGCCTCTCACCGGTCTCGACCTCCGCCGCTTCCCCGCCGCCCTGAACGACGAGGGCGGTCCCGATGCCGCCACCGCCGCGTGGGCCACCGCGATCAACGCGGGCTTCCACGAGAAGGAGTTCACGCCGGAGAAGCTGCGCGACTGGGCCGAGCACATGGTCGCCGACCAGCGCGTGCTCACCGCGGTCGTCGACTCCTCCGCCCCCGAGGGGCTCGACGGCGCGGGCGTGCCGGTCGGCACCTACGCGGCGTTCCCCGGGGCCCTGCAGGTCGGCGGGGGACGCGAGCTGCCGGCGCACCTGGTGTCGCAGGTGACCGTGCGGCCCACGCACCGGCGCCGCGGCATCCTGCGCGCGATGATCACCGAGGACCTGCGCCTGGCGAAGGAGGCCGGCACCCCGGTCGCCGCGCTCACGGCGAGCGAGGCCTCCATCTACCGCCGGTTCGGCTTCGGCCGCTCGGCCTTCACCCGCTCGATCCGCGTCGACACCGGGCCGCGCTTCGGCCTGCAGACCGAGCCCGCCGGCCGCGTCGAGGTGGTCGCGACGAGCTGGCTGCAGCCGCGCATCCCCGCGGTGTTCGCCGCGTTCCAGGCGTCGACCCCCGGCTCGCTGACCCGCCAGTCGCGCTACGAGGCGAACTCCGTCGGCACCGCGTCCGGCGAGACCACGCCCGGCCTCGACGTCCGCTCGGCCGTCCACCTCGACGAGGAGGGGACGCTCGACGGCTTCGTGACCTACCGCGCGGTCGGGCCCGAGGACGACAAGACCCTCGAGATCGTCGACCTCGTCGCACCCGGCGCCGACGCCTATCTCGCGCTCTGGGGCTACCTCGGCGCGGTCGACCTCGCCTCCGCGGTGACCTGGGACATGGCGCCGGTGGACGATCCGCTGACCTGGGCGCTCCGCGACGCGCGCGTGGTGCAGGTGAGCCACGTGGGCGACCTGATCTGGCTGCGGATCCTCGACGTCGCCGCCGCGTTCTCGGCCCGGCCGTGGACCGCTGACGGCTCGGTCGTGGTCGAGGTGGCCGACGGGCTCGGGCTCTCCGACGGCCGCTACCGCCTCACCGCCTCGGGCGGCTCCGCCACCGTGGAGCGCACCGGGGACGAGGCCGAGCTCGCGCTGGACGTGGCCGACCTGGGCTCGCTGCTGCTGGGCTCGGTGCGGCCGTCGATCCTGGTGAAGGCCGGGCTGGCGCGCGTCACGGGCGAGGCGGGGCGGATGGACCGCCTGTTCGCGCCGGTCGCGACGCCGTACTGCATCTCGTTCTTCTAAGAGGCACCGCCCTCCCGGCGGCACCGCCCTCTCGGCGGCAGCGCGCGGCCGGCGGTGTCCGGCTCCCGCGCCGCCGCCGCCGTCCCCCGCACCTCAGCCGCCGCGCACTGCCAGCCGCCTCCGGGCGTCCGCGCATCCCGCGTCGGTCATGCTGGAGGACCCGTCCCCGACACCGGCAGGAGTTCCGCGTGGGTGCATCCGTGATCGTCGACGTCATCGTCGTGCTGAGCCTCATCGGCGCGCTCGTCGACGGTCTGCGGCGCGGTCTGCTCCGGACCCTCGGCGGTCTCGCCGGGATCGTCGCGGGCGCGATCGGCGCATCGTTCGCCGTGCCCGCCGTCTCGTCGTGGGCGGCCGGCAGCGAGTGGCGCCTGCTCGCCGTGATCGGCACCGCCGTGCTGCTGCTGGGCGTCGGCTACGCGATCGGAGCGACGCTCGGCGCGGTCATCGGCCGCGGAGCCGACCGCGTGAAGCTCGGCCTGCTCGACCGGCTCGCCGGCGGCGTCGCCGGCGTCGCGATCTCCGGCCTGGTCTGGATCGCCGTCACCTCGGCCGTCTCCCTCCTCGGCGTCCCCCTCGTCACGACCTCGGTCGCCGGATCGACGGTCATCCGCACGATCGACGACCTCACCCCCTCCCCCGTCCGCGCCTTCCTCGCCCAGCTGCAGTCGACCGTGGTCGACGAGGGCACCTCCTGGGTGGTCGAGGCGCTCGACGCACCGACCCAGGCGCCCGCGATCCCGGACGTCTCGACCGACGACCCGGAGGTCGCCGCCGCCACCCGCTCGGTCGTGCGCGTCTCCGGCACGGCCTGGGCCTGCGACGTCGGAGTGACGGGCAGCGGCTTCGTCGTCTCGGACGACCGCGTCATCACCAACGCGCACGTGGTCGGCGGAGTCTCGCAGCCGGTCGTCGAGGCGCCGGGCGAGGCCCCGCGCACCGGCCGAGTCGTCTACCTGGACCCGGCCGCCGACCTCGCCGTGATCGCCGTCGACGGGCTCGACGCCTCCCCGCTCCCGCTCGACGACGCCGTCGCCGCCGGGGACGACGCGGTGGTCGCGGGCTACCCCTTCGGCGGCCCGCTGACCCTCGGCTCGGCCGAGATCTCCTCCGACGCCACGGTCTCGCTGATGGTCGACGGAGCACCGACCTCACGGGAGGTCCTGACCCTCGCCGCCGTCGTCAACCAGGGCAACTCGGGGGGCCCGCTGCTCTCTCTCGAGGGCACCGTGTCGGGCGTCGTCTTCGGCAAGGCCGCCTCCGTCGACAACGTCGGCTACGCCATCCCGCTCTCGGTCCTCACTCCCGTGGTCGAGCAGGCCGCCTCGCTGACGGACGCCGTCGATCCGGGGGCCTGCCGCTCGAAGTGAGCGGTCACGGCAGCGGTCCGTCGACCAGCACGAGGGTGAGGTCGTCGAGCCGCACCGTCTCGGGCCGCGCCGACTCGAGGTAGGCGGACACGCGCGGATCGACGGGGAAGCGCGCCGACCGCTCGATCGCGATGGCGACGATCCCTGCGGACGACGGATCGGTCGTCACCCGGTCGCCGATGTAGGGCACGTAGACGCCCGAGGACATGCCCTGCGCGAGGACCAGGCCGCCGTCGAGGCCGCGCTCGCGCAGCACGTCGGCCACCCGCGCGATCCCGGTCGGCCGCTCCTGGGCGATCCCCGCCGAGGTGGCGATCGCGATCACGAGGGAGGCGGCCAGCAGCACCGCGCCGGCGCCGCGGGCGAGGGGCACGGGCAGCACGATCCCGCCGCGCAGCGCGTCCGCGATGCCGACGCCCGCCAGCGCGCAGAGGAGCCACGCCCACGCCGCGTAGTAGTGCGGCAGCGCGACCGAGCTGATCGCCAGGTGGAACACGAGGAGGAGCAGCGTCGCGGCGCCCAGGTAGAGCACCAGCGCGCGGCGCCGCGGAGCGAGCAGGGCCAGCAGGGTCCCGAGGAGCAGCACGGCGAGCGCCGCCGGCCCGATGCCGACGAGCATGAACCAGAGGTTCGCCCACCACGGAGGGAAGACGTACGCGGTCCCGGCGACCTCGATCAGGTGGCCGTCGGCGTTGTGCTCGGACTGGAACTCGAGCAGGTACCGGACCGCCTCGACCGGGTGCACCGGCAGGTAGGCGAGCACCCCGGTGACGACGAACGCGACGGAGAGGGCGAGGCCGCCCCGCAGAGCCCGGGCCCTGCTCCCCGACCACAGCAGCGGCAGCAGGAGCACGGGCGCGAGGACCGCGGTGGTCAGCTTCGAGGTGATCGACAGCGCCAGCAGCGCACCGGCCAGCGCGATCAGCCAGCCGCTCCGCCTGCCCGGCGAGGCGCGCGACCAGGTCCACGCCGCCGCCATCGCCGCGACGGCGAAGAGCACCATGAACGGCTCCAGGAGCGCGAGGCGGTCGATCCGGGTGCCGGCGCCCACGGCAGTGCGCGGGAGGAGGAAGAACAGGCCGGCCGGGACGAGCGCGAGCGTCGGGCCGAGCTCGCGCCGGAACCAGAGCCAGAGCACCACCCCGGTGAGGAACGCGGCCGCGCCGGCGGCGATCCTGCCCGCGAGCAGCCCCTCGCCGAGCAGCACCTGCGCGAGCCCGATCAGGTACTTCGCCGTCGGCGGATGCTCGAGGTTCGCGCTCACGTCGCCGTGCAGGTAGTCCCACCCCGCGGCGAGGTACACGGGCTCGTCCGACGAGATGTTCGCCGCTCCGAGGTTCCCGAAGCACTGGTAGAGCCCCCACAGCACGGTCCCGATCAGAGCCGCCCGCTTCACCCGCCCGATCCTAGGCGCCGCTGCCCGCACCGCTCCACCGGAGGGCCCGGGCCCCGGCGACCGCGGCGGGTAGGATCGACGCGCATCCCGTCCCCCTCCCCTGGAGCCTCCAGCACATGGCAGACAGCCGCACCGCCGTTCCCGACACCACTGCGAACGCGGAGGCGACGCCCGAGCGGGAGCAGCCCTACGCGGCCCTCGGACTCAAGCCCGACGAGTACGCGAGCATCCGCGAGATCCTCGGCCGCCGCCCCACGAGCGGCGAGCTCGCGATGTACTCGGTGATGTGGAGCGAGCACTGCTCCTACAAGTCGTCGAAGATGTACCTCCGCCAGTTCGGGCAGAAGGTCTCCCCCGCCATGAAGAAGAACCTCATGGTCGGCATGGGCGAGAACGCCGGAGTGGTCGACGTCGGCGAGGGCTGGGCCGTCACCTTCAAGATCGAGAGCCACAACCACCCGAGCTACATCGAGCCCTTCCAGGGTGCGGCGACGGGGGTCGGCGGCATCGTCCGCGACATCATCTCGATGGGCGCCCGGCCGGTCGCGGTGATGGACGCGCTGCGCTTCGGGGCGATCGACGACCCCGACACCGCGCGCGTGGTGCACGGCGTCGTGGCCGGCATCTCCTTCTACGGCAACTGCCTCGGCCTGCCGAACATCGGCGGCGAGACCTACTTCGACTCGGTCTACCAGGGCAACCCGCTCGTCAACGCGCTGGCCGTCGGCGTCCTCCGCCACGAGGACCTGCACCTCGCGAACGCCCGCGGCGTCGGCAACAAGGTCGTGCTGTTCGGGGCGCGCACCGGAGGCGACGGCATCGGCGGCGCGTCGATCCTCGCCTCCGACACCTTCGCCGACGGCGGACCGACCAAGCGTCCCGCGGTGCAGGTCGGCGACCCGTTCGCCGAGAAGGTGCTCATCGAGTGCTGCCTCGAGCTGTTCCGCAAGGACCTCGTCGAGGGCATCCAGGACCTGGGCGCCGCGGGCATCTCGTGCGCCACGTCGGAGCTGGCCTCCAACGGCGACGGCGGCATGTTCATCGAGCTCGACTCGGTGCTGCTGCGCGACCCCTCGCTCACGGCGGAGGAGATCCTCATGTCGGAGTCGCAGGAGCGGATGATGGCCGTCGTCACGCCCGAGAAGCTCGACGCGTTCCTCGAGGTCGTCGGCAAGTGGGACGTCGAGACCAGCGTGCTCGGCGAGGTCACCGACTCCGGCCGCCTCATCATCAACTGGCACGGCGAGGAGATCGTCAACGTCGACCCGCGCACCGTCGCGGTCGACGGCCCGGTCTACGAGCGCCCGATCGAGTACCCCTCCTGGCTCGACGCGCTGCAGGCCGACTCCTCCTCCCGACTGCCCCGCTCGACCGGCGGCGACGCGCTGCGCGCCGAGACCCTGGCGCTCCTGGGCTCGGCGAACCTCGCCGACAAGAGCTGGATCACCTCGCAGTACGACCGCTACGTGCTCGGCAACACCGCGCTCAGCTATCCCGACGACGGCGGCATGGTCCGCGTCGACGAGGAGTCGGGCCTCGGCTTCGCGGTCGCGACCGACGCGAACGGGCGCTGGTGCCAGCTCGACCCGGCGCAGGGCGCCCGCCTGGCGCTGGCGGAGGCGTTCCGCAACGTCGCCGTCACCGGAGCGACCCCGGTCGCCGTCTCGGACTGCCTCAACTTCGGCAGCCCCGAGAACCCCGAGGTGATGTGGCAGTTCCGCGAGGCCGTGGGCGCGCTCGCCGACGCCTGCCTCGAGCTCGAGATCCCCGTCACCGGCGGCAACGTCTCGTTCTACAACCAGACCGGCGACGTGCCGATCTTCCCGACCCCGGTCGTCGGCGTCCTCGGCGTGATCGACGACGTCGCGCGCCGTATCCCCTCCGGCTGGCAGGACGAGGGCGACAACCTCTACCTCCTCGGCACCACCCGCGACGAGCTCGACGGCTCGGCGTGGGCCGGCACGATCCACGACCACCTCGGCGGGCTGCCCCCGCAGCTCGACCTGGGCGCCGAGCGCGCGCTGGCCGAGCTGATCTCGGCGGGCGCGAAGGAGTCGCTCATCGCCTCCGCCCACGACCTCGCCGACGGCGGGCTCGTGGTGGCGCTGGCCGAGTCGGCGCTGCGCTTCGGCGTCGGGGCGCGCATCTGGCTCGACGAGCTGATGGAGCGCGACGGCGTCGACGCGACGGCCGCGCTGTTCTCGGAGTCGACCGGCCGCGTGCTCGTGTCGGTGCCGCGCGAGGACGACGTGAAGTTCCGCGGGCTCTGCGAGGGCCGGGGCTACCCGGTGCTGCGCATCGGCGTGACCGACGCGGCGACCCCCGCGGTCGAGGTGCAGGGCCTCTTCACGCTGCCGCTGGACGAGCTGCGCTCGGTGAACGGCGCCGTGCTGCCGCGCCACTTCGGCTGAGCCTCCGGGCGATCCGAGTCCGCAGGAGTCGCGGTGGTCGAGCTGGACCACCGCGACTCCTGCGGTACCGGCTCCGCTCCGGAGTTCCGTGATTACGGAATGTTTGCAATAGTGGAGGCATGACCTCCTCCCGAGACCTCGCCGGCGAGGTCGACGAGCTCCGAGCGCGGCTGGACCGCCTCGAGCGCGCCGACACCCCCGCCGCGCCCGCCACCGACGATCCGCTCTGGGCCCTGACCGCTCTCCGCGAGCGCCTGCCCTCTCCCGGCGGAGTCGTCTTCGCCGGCTCGGTCGCCACTCCGGCCGGCCCCGTCGAGTGGCAGTACGGCCTCAGCACCGACGCGTTCTTCGAGCGCGATTGGGGAGCGAGCCCCGGGCCGACCGCGCTCGCCGCGCTGGGCAGCCCCGTGCGTCTGCGGTTCCTGCAGGCGGTGGCCGGCGGAGTCGAGACCGTCGCGCAGCTCGCCGAGAGCGAGGGCGCGGGCACCACCGGGCAGATCTACCACCACGTCAACCAGCTGGTCGCCGCCGGCTGGCTGGAGGCGCGCGGCCGCGGTCGCTACGGCGTCCCGCCGGAGCGCCTCGTCCCCCTGCTCGTGATCCTGCTCGCCTCCGGAGGACCCCGATGACCCGCCGCCGCCTCGCCCTCGCCGCCGCCTCCGCCGCGGCCGTCGTCCTGCTCGGCGGAATGCTGCTCCGTCCCTCCGCTCCCACACTCTCGACCGAGGCGACCGGCGACGCCGAGATCGCCGGGTGGCTCCGGACCGACGTCGGAGACGGCGCGCGGAACCACCTCGTCGCCGCCGTGATCACGCCCGACGGCGTGCGCTACGGCGGACTCGGAGCCGACGAGCGGACCGAGGTCGAGATCGGATCGGTCACGAAGACGATGACCGCGCTCCTCCTCGCCCGGAGCGCCTCCGAGGGGACGGTCGGGCTCGAGGACCCCGCCGCCGAGCACGCCGACGTCGGCGGCTTCACCGGGACGCTCGAGGAGCTGGCGACCCACCGCTCCGGCCTGCCGCGCCTCCCCACCGGTGTCGGCGACCTCGCCTCGACGCTCGTCGCCCAGCTGCGCGGCACGGACCCCTACGCGGGCTGGTCGGCCGACGACGTCCTCCGGCAGGCCGCCGAGGCGGACCAGGGCGAGCACGTGCACGCCTACTCGAACCTCGGTGCGGCGGTGCTGGGCCAGACGCTCGCCCGCGCCGAGGGCCGCGACTACGCCGACCTCCTCCGCGAGCGCGTCCTCGATCCGCTCGGGATGACCGCGACCTCCGTCCCGGAGACCGCGGACGCCCTCCCCGCCGACGCGCCGACCGGCTTCTCGGCGAGCGGGCGGTCCGTCGACGCGTGGACGATGGCGGGCTACGCGCCGGCGGGCGGCGTCCGCTCCACGGCGGCGGACATGGCCCGCTACGCGCTGGCCCTCCTCACCGACGACCCCGCGCTGGGGGTGCCCGCGGCGAGCCTCCTGGATCCGCGGTTCGACGCCGACGGGGCGCGGATCGGCCTCGGCTGGTTCACCTCGGAGTCGGAGGACGGCGGATCCGTGACCTGGCACAACGGAGGGACCTCCGGCTACTCGACGATGCTCGCGATGGACCGGGAGCGCGGCCTAGCCGTGTTCGTCAACGGGGACACGGCGAGCTCGGTCGACGAGCTCGGTCTGCGCCTGCTGCAGCGCGCCGGGGAGGAGTCGTGATGATCGCCTCGATCCTCGTCCTGCTCGTCGTCGCGTTCACCGTCGGCCGCTTCGCCCTGGGGAGCATCCCCCGGCGCCGGGCGGCCGGGTTCCTCGACCGCGACCGCGTCCGGACGCTCGCCCGCGGCGTCGAGGCCGTCGCCGTGCTGCTGCTCGGGCGGGCGCTCGTCGACTGGTCGGCGCTGACGCTGCTCCCCTGGGCCGTGCTGGTGGCTCTCACCGCGGCCGGGGCGGCCGGCGCCGTGCTGCGCTGGGACGGGCTGCCGTGGTTCGAGGACCCGGCGCGCCGCCACTCGCGGACGACCGGGCTCGCGGCGACCGTCGCCGTGTCGGCGGTCCTGATCGGCGTCCTGGGCTGAGCGCCGTGTAGGTGCCGTCGGATCCGCGCCTTCCGCGGTGGTCGCGTGCTGCTGCGAGGCGGGAGGAGTGGCGGCGGGCGCGGGCGGGAGCGGCGTCAGCCGGTCTGCGCGGGGAGGTCGTCGGGCTCGGCGTTGTCGAGGACGCGGCCGTTCTGGTCGCCGACGCTCAGGACGGTCGTCGGGCGGAGGTTGAGGGTGTCGCCGCCGTAGAGGCTGTCGATGTCGACGCCGTCGCGGCGCACCGAGTTCAGCGCGGAGAGGTAGTCGGAGCTGATGCAGAACCGGTCCGCGATCCGCTCGCTGATGTCGCCCGCTGCCACCAGGTAGGAGGCCGGGGCGCCGTCGGAGGCGGTGCTCGCCGTCCCGGTCGCGCCGACGCGGGTGCCGCGGTCGCGCACGCGCTCGAGGTCGACGCCGTCGAGCGTCCCCTCGTCGAGCGCCTGGACGACGCACTCGCCCGAGACGTCCTCGACGGGTGCGGGAGTGGTCGAGACGCTCGGCACCGGCCGCGGCGCGGAGTCGGCTCCGGCGGCGGGCGGTGCGGTGGAGGCGGTCGGCTCGGCGGGTGGGGCGGCGGGGCTCGTCGCCTCCGCCGTGCAGCCGGCGAGCAGGACCACGGCGGAGAGGGCGATCACGAGGCGCTGCGTCGTCCGGACCATTCCGCGACTCTAACCCGGCACCCGGGCGGCCGGGCGCCACCGCGCCCAGCGGGCTGCGGGCGATCCGGTCGAGGCCGCTGGACCCGGCCGACGCGCAGGCCCGACCGAGGCGGGGCTCGGGCGGCCCCTGGACGGCGCGCCCCCGATTGACCTCCCCCGTCGATCGCACCCATGCCGAGCACCTGTTGGACACGCGGCCCGAACCGGAGTCGACTGGGACCATGCAGTACACGCACCTCGGTCGCACCGGCCTGTCCGTCTCCCGCACCGTCCTCGGCACCATGAACTTCGGCATGCAGACCGAGGAGTCCGACTCGTTCGCGATCATGGACCGCGCGCACGAGCTCGGCGTCAACTTCTTCGACACCGCCAACGTCTACGGAGGCGAGGCCGGCCGCGGCGCCACCGAGGAGATCGTGGGCCGCTGGTTCGCGCAGGGCGGCGAGCGCCGCGAGCGCACCGTCCTCGCGACCAAGGTCTTCGGCGACATGGGCGAGTTCGCCGCTCCCGGAGCCGAGCGCGGCCGCGACTCCTGGCCCAACGGCGGCCGCCTCTCGGCGCTCACCCTGCGCCGCGCGCTCGACGAGAGCCTCCGCCGCCTGCAGACGGACCACATCGACCTCTACCAGTTCCACCACGTCGACCGGACGACTCCCTGGGACGAGATCTGGCAGGCGATGGAGGTCGCCGTCCAGCAGGGCAAGGTCCTCTACGTCGGCTCCAGCAACTTCGCCGGCTGGCACCTCGCCCAGGCGCAGGAGGCGGCGCGCGCCCGCCACTTCACCGGCCTCGCCTCCGAGCAGTCGATCTACAACCTGCTCGTCCGCGACGTCGAGCGCGAGGTCCTGCCCGCCGCGCTGCACTACGGGCTCGGCGTCATCCCCTGGTCGCCGCTGCAGGGCGGACTGCTGGGCGGCGTCCTCGAGAAGACCGCGGAGGGCGGGCGCCGCTCCTCCGAGCGCACCCTCGCCGCGATCGAGGAGCACCGTCCCGCGCTCGAGCAGTGGGAGGCGTTCGCCCGCGAGCGCGGCGAGGCGCCCGGCGAGCTGGCGCTGGCGTGGCTCCTCCACCAGCCCGCCGTCACCGGTCCGATCACCGGGCCGCGGACGCTCGAGCAGCTCGAGAGCGCCGTCGCCGCCGTCGACATCACCCTCGACGCCGAGGCCCTCGCGCGCCTCGACGAGATCTTCCCCGGCCACCGGACAGCCCCCGAGGACTACGCCTGGTGACCACCCACCCCACTGCGAAGGAGCATTCATGAAGCAGCGCACTCTCGGCGACCTCCAGGTCGGCGCGATCGGACTCGGCGGCATGCCGATGTCGATCGAGGGCCGCCCGGACCGCGAGCGCTCGATCGCCACGATCCACGCCGCCCTCGACGCCGGCGTGACCCTGATCGACACGGCCGACGCCTACCACCTCGCCACCCAGGACGACCTCGGCCACAACGAGCTGCTGATCGCGGAGGCGCTGCGCAGCTACGGCGGCGACACCTCCGCCGTGCTCGTCGCCACCAAGGGCGGCCACCTGCGGCGCGAGCCCGGCCCCTGGGACCAGGACGGCCGCCCCGAGTACCTCAAGGAGGCGGCCCGCGCGTCCGCGAAGCGCCTCGGCGTCGACGCGATCGGCCTCTACCAGTACCACCGGCCCGACCCGGCGGTCCCCTACGCCGACTCGATCGGAGCGCTGGCCGAGCTGCTCGACGAGGGCGTCGTCCTCCGCGCGGGAATCTCGAACGCCGACCCGGACCAGATCCGCGAGGCGCACGGCATCCTCGGCGAGCGCCTGGTCTCGGTGCAGAACCAGTTCTCGCCGTCGTTCCGCTCCAGCGAGCCGGAGCTCGAGCTCTGCGCCGAGCTCGGACTGGCGTTCCTGCCGTGGAGCCCGCTCGGCGGCATCTCCTCGGCGGGCGAGCTCGGCTCGCGCTACTCCGCGTTCGCGGCGGTCGCCGAGGCCCGCGGCGTGACGCCGCAGGTCGTCTGCCTCGCCTGGGAGCTGGCGAAGGCCCCGGTCGTGCTGCCGATCCCGGGCGCCTCCCGCCCCGAGAGCATCCGCGACTCCGCCACGGCGGCCGACCTGGAGCTCACGCCCGAGGAGCTGGCCTCGCTCGACTGAGCCCGTTCATGACGGAGGAGGGATCCGGTCGAGGCACCGGTCCGACGCGGATCGCGGGATCTCGGCGCTGGTCCCTCCTCCGTTGCGAGCGCGTTCCGACTCAGACCGCGTCCTGCAGCGGCTGCGGGAGGGCCGAGACGAACGCGCGGGCCGCGGCGCTCGGACGTTCCGGCACCGCCACCATCGTCCGCCACACCAGGAGCGGATCGGCGAGCGCCACCGCCCGCAGCCCGGCCGGGCGCTTCTCGGCGAAGTGCGCCGGCACGACCGCGATCCCCATGCCGTACTCGACCAGGTCGAGCAGCGTGTGCACGTCGTTCACCTCGAGCTCGACCTCGAACGCGAGGCCGTGCGCCGCGAACGCCCGCGCCGCGAGGTGACTCGCCGCCCAGTGCTCCTGCAGCCCCACGATCGTCTCGCCCGCCAGGTCCGGGATGCGGCAGCCGACGCGGCTCGCGAGCGGGTGACCCGGGCGCACGAGCACCGCGAAGCCCTCGCTCGCCAGCGGCATCGTCCGCACGCCGCCCGGAACGGCTCCGATGTCGGCGACCAGCGCCAGGTCGAGGCGGCCGGCGGCGACGGAGTCGAGCAGCGTGCCGGACCCCTCGTGGATCAGCCGGAGCGCGACTCCCGGGTGCTGCTCGCGGAAGGTCGCGAGCTCACGCGGCAGGTGCACGCCGCCGAGGCACTCCTCCGTGCCGACCGCGAGGCTCCCGCGGAGCACCCCCTGCACGGCGAGAACCGCGTCGCGGGCGGCGAGCGCGCTGGCGACCGATCGCTCCGACTCCGCGAGCATCGCCCGACCGGCCGGCGTCAGCTCGACCCGGCGCGTGCTGCGGGTGAAGAGGGGGCTGCCCAGCTCGCTCTCGAGCGCGCGGATCGACGCCGAGAGGCCCGACTGCGAGATCTGCAGGGCGCTCGCGGCGCGGGTGAAGTGCTGCTCCTTCGCGACGGCGAGGAAGTGTTCGAGCTGTCGCAGTTCCATGGGTCCATCCTCGTCGCGCGGGCGGAGGAGCGGGGACCGGACCCGGCACTCCCCAGCGGCCGCTCGGCCGCCGGGTGCGGAGCCGGCCGGCGGGTACGGCGGCGGCGGCCGCGAGAGCCGGCCCGGCTCAGGCGTCGGCGGACGAGATCGCGAGGACGATCGCCGTCAGCGTCGCCCGCAGGCGCTCGAGCGACGCGGGCTCCGACTCGTCCTCGAGGATCGACTGCTTGACCGCGTCGTCGTAGCCCGCCACCAGCAGGCGCACGGCGGTCGTGGGCTCGAGGGAGAACTCGCGGCGCACCTGGCGCAGCGCCCCGTGCACGATCTGCACGAGCGAGGCGTCGAAGCCGGCGCGGAAGTCGCGGTACTGCGGAGCGATCCGCGGGTCGCGGAGCGCGAGCAGCTCGAACTCCGACTCGACCACGCACCAGCGGCGGTTGTCGGTGGCAGGACCCTGAAGGAAGTCGAGGATGACCACGGCCAGCGTCTCGGCCGTCAGCGGCTCGTCGGCCGAGACGACGCGCGGGATCGTGCGGTCCATCTGCTCGACGAGGGCGGTCACCCGGGCGCCGTTCTCCCGCTCCATGAGCGCGAAGAACAGCTCCTCCTTGCTGGAGAAGTTGGAGTAGAAGGCGCCGCGCGAGAACCCGGCGCGCTCGCAGATCTGCTCGACGGACGCGCTGTGCACGCCGGTCTCGGCGAAGACGTCGTAGGCCGCGTCGAGCAGGCGCTCGCGGGTGCGGCCGCGGCGGGAGGTCTCGGGAGGGGTGGAGTCGATCGCCGTCATCACCAGCCTCCTGCCCGCCCTGTCAACACCTTCGACGCCGTTCACCTTATCCGATACATTCACGTATCGAATACGGTCCTGTATCGGATACGCTCGTGTATCGGAGCCCGGCTCCGCCCTGGTACAGAGACGTATCGCCACCCTCCCCACCCATCGTCAGGAGACCGCGTGTCGTCGCTGCTCTACCGTCTCGGTCGTCGCGTGTACCGCGCCCACCGCCTCGTCGCCGTCCTGTGGCTGCTGATCGTGGTGGCGGGCGGAGGAGGAGCGCTGCTGCTCAACCAGGGCACCGACAACACGTTCTCCATCCCGGGCACGCAGTCGCAGACCGCCCTCGACCAGCTCGAGCGCACCTTCCCCCAGGTCAGCGGCACGTCCGCGCGGTACGTGGTCGTCGCGCCCGACGGAGGCAGCGTCCAGGACGCCGACGTGAAGGGCCCCGTCAGCGACGCGGTCGCCGCGCTCGGCGACGTCGACGAGGTCGCGGCCGTCACGGACCCGTACTCGGACAGCGTCTCCGGCACGATCTCCGACGCCGGGAACGCCCTCGTCATCACCGCGCAGATGGACGGCTCCGCCACCACCACGAGCCCCGAGAGCCGCGACGCGCTGAAGGCCGAGGCGACGACCCTCCAGGACGCGCTGCCCGCCGGGTCCGTGGTCTCGCTCGGCGGCGACCTCTTCGCCCAGAACCTCCCCGGCGTGACCATCACGGAGGCGATCGGCCTCGTGGTCGCCCTCGTCGTCCTCGTGCTCACCTTCGGCTCGTTCCTGGCCGCCGGCATGCCGCTGGTCACCGCACTGCTCGGCGTCGCCCTCTCGATGTCGGCCATCTTCATCGCCACCCGCTTCGCCTCGATCTCCTCGACCACGCCGCTCCTGGCGCTGATGCTGGGCCTGGCGGTCGGGATCGACTACGCCCTCTTCATCATCAGCCGCCACCAGGACCAGCTGAAGCAGGGCATGGACCCGGAGGAGTCGACCGCGCGGGCGACCGCGACCGCGGGCTCCGCCGTCGTCTTCGCGGGCCTGACCGTGATCATCGCGCTCGTCGGCCTCTCGGTCGCGGGCATCCCGTTCCTCACCACGATGGGCGTCGCAGCGGCGGGCGGAGTCGCGATCGCCGTGGTCATCGCGCTCACCCTGACCCCCGCCCTCCTCGGCTTCGCCGGCGCGCGGCTGCGCCCGAAGGAGCGCCGCGCGAAGAAGAAGGCCGCGAAGGCCGCCGCCGCCGCGGGCACCCACGTCGACACCGAGGCGCACGAGGAGGCGGCGACCGCCTCCCCCGGCGGCCACGTGCACGCCGAGGTCCCGCGCGGGTTCTTCCGCGGCTGGGTCCGGGTCGTCACGCGCTTCCCGATCGTGACGATCATCGCGGTGATCGGCGTGCTCGGCGTCGCGAGCATCCCGGCGCTCAGCCTCCGCCTCGCCCTGCCGGACGCCGGCTACCAGGCCGAGGGCACTCCCGCGCGCACCACCTACGACCTGCTCGCCGAGAACTTCGGCGCCGGCTACAACGGCCCGCTCATCGTCACCGGCACGATCATCGGCTCGACCGATCCGCTCGGCCTGATGGACGACCTCAAGGGCGAGATCGAGAAGCTCGACGGAGTCGCCTCGGTGCCGCTCGCGACGCCCAACGAGACCGCCGACACCGGCATCATCCAGGTCATTCCCGAGGGCGGCCCCGACTCCGAGGCCACCAAGGCGCTGGTCGCCGAGATCCGCGACAAGCACGACTACTTCCAGCAGGAGTACGGCGTCGACCTCGCAGTGACCGGCCAGACCGCGGTCGGGATCGACATCTCGGACACTCTCGCCAAGGCCCTGCTGCCGTTCGGCCTGCTCGTCGTGGGCCTGTCGCTGGTGCTGCTGACGATGGTGTTCCGCTCGCTCTGGGTGCCGATCAAGGCGACGCTGGGCTACCTGCTGTCGGTCGGTGCGTCCTTCGGCGCCGTGGCGGCGGTGTTCGAGTGGGGATGGTTCTCGGACGCTCTGCACGTCGACAAGACGGGCCCGATCATCAGCTTCATGCCGATCATCCTGATGGGCGTGCTCTTCGGCCTCGCGATGGACTACGAGGTGTTCCTGGTCTCGCGGATGCGCGAGGACTACGTGCACGGGAGGCCGGCGCGCGCCGCCGTCGAGTCGGGCTTCGTCGGCTCGGCCAAGGTGGTCACGGCCGCCGCGGTCATCATGTTCTCGGTCTTCGCCGCCTTCGTGCCGGAGGGGGACACCAACATCAAGCCGATCGCGCTCGGGCTCGCCGTGGGCGTCTTCGTCGACGCGTTCATCGTGCGGATGACGCTGGTGCCCGCCGTGCTGCACCTGCTCGGCGACCGCGCCTGGCACATGCCGCGCTGGCTCGACCGCGTCCTGCCGTCCTTCGACGTCGAGGGCGAGGGCCTCACGAAGGAGCTCGCGCTGGCCGACTGGCCGGAGCCCGGATCCACCGACGTGATCGCGGCCGAGGACCTCCGCCTCGACGGACCCGACGGTCCCGTCTACAGCGGCGTCTCGCTGCGGGTCGCGCCCGGCTCCTCCCTCGTGGTCCACGGGCCGCACCGCTCCGGCCGCACCGCGCTGCTGCTGAGCATCGCCGGCCGGCTCGCCCCCGACTCCGGGCGCCTGAAGGTCGCGGGCCTGGTCGTGCCGATCCGCTCCGCCGCCGTGCGCGGCCGGGTCGGGCTGGTGCGCCTCGCCGGAGCCGCCGACCCCGTCGCCGACGTCCGGTCGGCTCTGGAGTCGGCCCCGCCGATCCTGGTGCTCGACGACCTCGACACGGTCACCGACCCGCAGCTGCGCGGCGCGATCCGAGCCGAGCTCGACGCCGCCCGCGCCGCCGACGACGCGTTCACCGTGGTCGCCTCCTCCGTCGACGCCGAGGCGCTCGACGACCTCCTCCCCTCCGACCGCGGCGTGCTCGCGGTCTCGCCCGCGGCCGAGCGCCGCGCGATCGCAAAGGTCCTCTGACAGATGGCTCTCCTCTCCCTCGAACGCCCCCGCGGCGTCAAGAAGGTGTCCTGGCTGACCCTTCTCGGGATCGTCCTGGTCCCCCTCGTCATCGGCGGCCTCCTGGTGTGGGCGCTGTGGAACCCGACCGAGCGACTCGACACGATCACGGCCGCCGTGGTCAACGAGGACACCCCGGTCGAGATCAACGGGCAGACCGTGCCGCTCGGGCGCCAGCTCGCGGCCGGCCTGGTGACGGGCGGCACCGACTCCGCGAGCTCGGACGCCCCCTCCTCCACCCCCTCGGCGAGCGCGACGCCGTCCGCGAGCACGACCCCGGTGCCCAACGTCTCCGGCTCGGACTCGACGGGCAACTTCACCTGGGTCCTCACGGACAAGGACGACGCCGCGAAGGGCCTCGCCGACGGCAGCTACGCGACCGTCGTGACGATCCCCTCCTCCTTCTCCGCCGCCGCCACCTCGTACTCGGGCGACGCCGCGGAGGCGACGAAGGCGACCATCGACATCGCCACCAGCGAGAAGGCCAAACTCGTCGACGACGCCATCTCGGCCACGGTGACCAGCACCGCCACCTCGCTGCTCAACACGCAGCTGACCACGGCCTACCTCGAGAACGTCTACGTCGGCTTCAACACCCTCAACGAGCAGATCGGCCAGGCGGCCGAGGGCGCGGGCACGCTCGCCGACGGCGCCGACCAGCTCGGCACCGGGGCCTCGACCCTCGCCGACGGCACGAGCAGCCTCGCCGACGGGATCGACGAGCTCGCCACCGGCGCCTCCTCGCTCTCGGACGGCGTCGGGCAGATCGGCACCGGAGCCTCATCCCTCGCCGACGGCGTGGGGCAGCTGGGCACCGGGGCCTCCGATCTGTCCGGCGGAGTCGCGCAGCTGGCCACCGGTGCGCGCGGCCTCTCCGGCGGAGTGGGACAGCTCGCGACGGGCGCCCGCGACTCGGCGACCGGGGCGACCGCGCTGCAGGGCGGCGCCTCCGACCTGGCCGACGGGCTCGACCAGCTGAGGGAGGGAGTGGTGAGGACCGGCGACGGGACCCAGCAGGTCGCCGCCCTCAGCGCCGGCGCCGCCGCCGCCACTGCGGGGACCTTCGAGGCGCTCAGCGCCGCGCTCGAGGGCTGCGAGACGACGCAGTGCCTCGCCGCGCGCGCCGTCATCGCCTCGGCGGACGGACCCACCGGCGCGACCACCCTCGCCACGACGACCGCGGGAGCCGTCGCCGGGATCGACGCGGGCATCCGCCTCGGCGGCGACGGGCAGCCCTCGCTGATCGACGCGGTCGGGCAGTCCGCCACCGGCGCGCGCACTCTCTCGGGGGGCATCGGACAGCTGTCCGGCGGCCTGACGCAGCTCGCCGACGGCGCGGACGACGCCGCGGGCGGAGCGTCCCAGCTCGCCGACGGCCTCGACACCACGGCGGCCGGGTCCGCGCAGCTCGCGACCGGCGCCACCACCGCCGCGGCCGGCGCCCGCGACCTCGCGACCGGCGCGACCACGGCCGCGGGCGGCGCCGCCGACCTCGCGACGGGAGCCTCCTCCGCCGCCGACGGAGCCGACCAGCTCGCCGACGGCGCGAGCGGGGTCTCGGACGGCGCCGTGCAGCTCGCCGACGGCACCCGCACGCTCGCGACCGGCCTCGACGCCGCCGTCGCGCAGCTCCCGACCTACACCGAGTCGGAGTCGACGAACCTCGCCGACGTCGTCTCGGACCCGGTCGAGAACGCGAGCAGCGCGACCGACCTGTTCGGAGCCTCCAGCGTCCCGTTCTTCGCGACGATCGCCCTCTGGCTGGGCGCCCTCGCGACGTTCCTGGTGCTCGCGGCGTTCTCGCACCGCGCGCTCTCCTCGACCCGCTCCTCCGCCGCGCTCGCCCTCTCCTCCTACGTGCCGGCGCTCGTGATCGGCGTGGTGCAGGGACTCGCGGTCGCGATCGTGATGAGCGGGGTCGCGGGCCTGGAGCCGGGCCGCTGGGTCGGCTTCGCCCTTCTGGCGATGCTCACCGGCGCCTCGTTCGCCGCGGTGAACCAGGGGCTGGTCGCCCTGCTCGGAGGGATCGGCCGCTTCCTCGCGATGGTCGCGGCGGTGATCGCGCTCGGCGCGGGCATCATCTCGACGGTCCCCGGGCTGTTCGACGACGTGCTCGGGTTCCTGCCGCTCTCGGCGGCGCAGAACGCGCTGTCCGGAGTGGTCGAGGGCACCGACGGCACGGCCGGCGCCGTCGTCGGCCTGGTGATCTGGCTGCTGTTCGGGCTGCTGCTCACCGTCGCCGCGATCGCCCGTCGCCGGGTCGTCTCGGTCCGCGCCCTGCACCGCACCGCGGAGGCGTAGGCCGCGCCTCGCGCCACTCCTCCCCCGAACCGGGGACGGGTGGCGCGAGGATCGCGCCACCGACGCGCCTCTCCGGGCGACCGATCCCGGCCGGGGCTAGCCTGACGCGATGGAGTCGGAACCGATGGCGATCCGGACGCGACGGGTGTACGGCCCATCGGTCCTGCGGCGCCTCCGCGCCCTCCTCCTGCGGCTCCTCGGCGCCGGCCTCGCGGCCGTGCTCATCCCGTTCGCCGTCCTCGCGGACCGCCGCGGGGTCCTCGACGAGTCGGTGCTCGCGCTCGGCCTCCTCGCCCTCACCGTCGTCATCGGACTGGCCTCGGCGGTCTCGCTCTTCGTCGTCTCCCCCACCCGCGTGATGACGACCGAGACGCAGGTCGTGCTGATGCGCGGCCGTCGCCGCCGCGAGCAGTGGCCCCGCCGGTCGGTCCGCTTCCTCGAGTCCGCCGACGGCGACGGCTTCGTCGCCTGGTGCCGCGGCGACGGAGTCGAGGTCCGCTGCGCGCACTTCCGCCCGGAGGACCTCGCCGCCCTGCTCGTCGACCTCGGCGCCGCCGCCCGCGTCCGCGACGCCCTGCCGCCCGCTCTGGCCGGGCCCGCCTCGGCCGTCCGCTTCCGGCCGCACCGCGCTCCGCTCCAGCGCCGGGCGGTCGCCCTGGTCGTCGTCGCCACGGAGGCGTTCGCCGCCGGCGTCCTGGCCGTCGCCCTCGCGGGATCCCCGTCGGGCGACCGCGCGCAGATCGCGCTGGGGGCGGTCGTCGTGGCGCTCTCCCTCCCGCTCGGGCTGGTCGCCGCGCGGCTGGCGCTGCGGCCCGGGCTGCCGGGCTCGATCGTGGTGTCGGAGTCGGCCATCCAGATCGACGGGCTGATCTTCCCGCTCGAGGCTCTGCGCTCGGTCGTCGCCTCGAGCCCGACGGGGAGCCATAGCCTCCGCCTGACCCTCACCGAGACGAACGGCCGCATCACGGAGGTTCCCCTCGGGCTGCGGGTGCCGACGCTGCGGCGCGACCAGCTCTTCCCCGACTACCCGCTGCTGCTCGGCGTGCTGCGCGAGCGCACGGCGGGGCTGCTGCGGATCGAGGGCTGAGCCTCAGTTCTCGGCGCCGTCGGCGATGCGCTGGTGGTGGTGGATGACCTCGGCGACGATGAACCCGAGGAACTTCTCGGCGAACGCCGGGTCGAGGTGCGACTCCTCGGCGAGCGCCCGCAGCCGCGCGATCTGGCGCGCCTCGCGCTCGAGGTCCGCGGCGGGCAGCCCGTGCGCGGCCTTCAGCCGGCCGACCTTCTGCGTGAACTTGAAGCGCTCGGCGAGCAGGTGGATCAGCGCCGCGTCGATGTTGTCGATGCTCTGACGGATCTGCACGAGCTCGGCCCGCGCCAGGGACTCCTCGTGCGACGGCTCCTCGTGCGACAGCTCCTCGGTCATGCCCCGACCCTAACGGACCGCCCCCGGACACGACGACGGCCCCTGCCCGGAGTCCGGGAGGGGCCGTCGAGAGGGCCCGGTCAGTCGACCAGGTTGATCTGCACGGGGATGTTGCCGCGGGTGGCGTTGGAGTACGGGCAGAGCTGATGCGCCGCATCGGCCACCTTCTGCGCGTCCTCGGAGCTCGCCTTCGGCACGTAGACGTCGAGCTCGACCGAGAGGCCGAAGCCGTCGGAGTCGTTCTTCCCGATCGAGACGCTGGCCGAGACGGCCGCGTCGGTCGTGTCGATCTTCAGCTGGCGACCGGCTCCGTGCAGGGCGCTGAGGAAGCAGGCGGAGTAGCCGGCCGCGAACAGCTGCTCGGGGTTGGTCCCCTCGCCGGAGCCGCCGAGCTCCTGCGGGGCGCGGGTGTCGAGGTCGAGACGGTCGTCCTCGGTGCGGACGTGGCCGTCGCGTCCTCCACCGGAGGCGTGGGCGATGGCGGTGTAGAGAGCATCCATCCCCCCATCCCACCACTCGGCCGCCGTGAGTCGGGTGAACGCGGGATGCACGTCCGTGCGTTCTCCCGGGAATCCCCCTCGGGAACGCTCCGGGGAGCGTCAAGCCCCTCCCCCTCGGCGCCCTCCGGGTGTGCGGTGGAGAGACACCGACCCCGACCGGCGCGAGCCGGAGAACGGACACGAGCATGCGAGCACTCACCTGGCAGGGCATCGAGAAGGTCTCGGTCGAGACCGTCCCCGACCCCCGCATCCAGCAGCCGACCGACGCGATCGTCCGGATCACCTCGACCGCGATCTGCGGCTCCGACCTGCACCTCTACCGCCTCCTCGGGCCCTACATCGACCGCGGGGACGTGCTCGGCCACGAGCCGATGGGCGTCGTCGAGGAGGTGGGCTCCGGAGTCACCACCCTGAAGCCCGGCGACCGCGTCGTCGTGCCCTTCAACATCGCCTGCGGCGAGTGCTTCATGTGCCGCCGAGGGCTGCAGTCGCAGTGCGAGACGACGCAGGTCACCGAGTACGGCTCGGGAGCGGCGCTCTTCGGCTACACGAAGATGTACGGCCAGGTCCCCGGAGGGCAGGCCGAGCTGCTCCGCGTGCCGCTGGCCGACTACAACACGATCGTCGTCGGCACGGACCTGCCGGACGAGCGCTACCTCTTCCTCAGCGACATCGTGCCCACCGCCTGGCAGGGCGTGGAGTACGCGCAGGTGCCCGACGGCGGGACCCTGGTCGTCTTCGGACTCGGCCCGGTCGGCCAGTTCGCGGCGCGGATCGGCGCCCACCGCGGCTACCGCGTCCTCGCCGTGGAGCCCGTCGCCGAGCGGCGTGCGATGGCCGAGCGGTACGGCGTGGAGACGTTCGACCTGTCCGATGACATCGCCGCGCAGCTGCGCGACCTCACGGACGGGCGCGGCCCCGACTCCGTCGTCGACGCGGTCGGCATGGAGGCGCACGGCTCGCCTGTCGGCTCGTTCGCGCAGTCGATGGCGGGGCTCCTGCCCGACCCGATCGCCCGCAAGGCGATGGACACGGTCGGCGTCGACCGCCTCGCCGCAGTGCACGCCTCCCTCGACCTGGTGCGCCGCGGCGGCACCGTGTCGCTGAGCGGGGTCTACGGCGGAGAGGCCGACCCGATGCCGCTGAAGTCGATGTTCGACAAGCAGGTGACGGTGCGGATGGGCCAGTGCAACGTGAAGCGCTGGATCGACGACCTGCTGCCGCTGGTGGAGGACTCCTCCGATCCGCTCGGCGTGATGGACCTCGTGACCCACCGGGCGCCGCTCGAGGACGCTCCGGCCCTCTACGAGACCTTCCAGAAGAAGGAGGACGGCTGCATCAAGGTCGTCCTGCACCCCTAGCCGGGGAACAGCGAAGGCGGCGCCCCCCGAGGGGAGCGCCGCCTTCGCGGTACTGCCGAGACCTACTTGAAGACGTCCTTGACGTCCTCGCCGGCCTTCTTGGCCGAGGCCGCGGCCTGGTCCTTCTGGCCTTCGGCCTTCAGGCTGTCGTCGTTCTTGTGGTCGCCCAGGGCTTCCTTCGCCTTGCCGGCGATGTCCTGAGCGGCGTTCTTGATCTTGTCATCGAGCCCCATGGTGGTGCCTCCTTCGCTGATCGTTGGCACGACCGTAGGACCGGGAACTGCCCGCTTCCTGGGAGCGGGAAGGGGCTTGCCCGGGCGCCCGCTGGACTGCGATGATTCGCGCCCTCGACCGGTGCCGGCCGGTCGAGGGCGCGGGATCAGGTCGCCGGGGTGGCGGACTCGGACGGAGCGGACTGCGAGGGCGCGTTCGTGGGCGTCTGCGACGATCCGTCGTCGGCGCTGGTGGGCACTGCGCTCCCCGACTGGATCGGCGTCTGGGCGTCGCCGGTGCAACCGGCCAGCAGGCCGATCGTCAGGGCGGAGGCGCCGAGCGCCCCGAGGATCCGTGCGGCGCTCACTTGCCCGTCACCGCGTCCTTGACGGCCCCCACTGCCTTCTCGACGATGTTCGGCTTCGGGTCGGTGCCGTAGAGGCGCTCGTCCGGCTGCGTGGGCGGGGGCATCGGGACGTTGCCGCCGGGCTCGGCGACCCGGTAGCTGAACTCTCCCTTGCCGTCCGGGGTCGGGCCCGAGGCCCAGCTGCCCTCGGAGGCCGCCGCTCCGTCCGAGAAGTTGATGTACTCGTACGACACCGAGCGCTCCTCCTTCGAGATCGGGAAGTTCGAGGGCACGGGCAGGTCCTCCCGGCCCTCCGCGCGCAGCTCGGCGGCCGCCGCGATCCACTGGTTCTGGTGCATGGTGTCGCGGGCCAGGAGGAACGACAGGAGGTCGCGCACGCCGTGGTCGTCGGTCATGTGGTACAGCCGGGCGACCTGGAGCCGGCCCTGCATCTCCGCGTTCGCGTTGGCGGTGAAGTCGGCCAGCAGGTTGCCGCTGGCGGTGATGTAGGAGCCCTGCCACGGGTTGCCCATGCTGTCGACGGGGCGCGCGCCGGCGCCGGCCACGATGGCGTGCTGCACGTCGGAGCCGCCGATGACCGCCGCGAGCACGGGGTCCTTCTTCATCGCGTCCTCGGACTGCTCGACCGGGGCCTTCTCGAGCAACTGGGCGATCATCACGGCGATCATCTCGACGTGGCCGAACTCCTCGGCGCCGATGCCGAAGAGCAGGTCCCGGTACTTGCCCGGGTCGTGGGCGTTCCAGGCCTGGAAGCCGTACTGCATCGCCACGGTGATCTCGCCGTACTGGCCGCCGAGCACCTCCTGGAAGCGGCGGGCGAAGACCGCGTCGGGCTTCGAGGGCGTGGACGTGAATTGGAGTTCCTGACGGTGGAAGAACATGACTGGTTGCCTTTCCGGGGTAGCCGGGCGGATCCGGGTGCGGACGTCCGATGTCTGTCCTCTCGACGGTAGGGAGCCCTGTTCGCGGGTCAGAAGGGGCTTGACGCGGCGGCGGAGCAGTCGATCCACGGGCCCTCGGGACCCGCCCTCGTGGGCGCGGGATGGTAGCCCCATCGGGGGGTCAGCCGCTATGCCCTTCCCGGTACTCGAGGGCCCGAACAGACTGGCGACGCCGGCACGCATTCATTCCCCACTCGATCCTGGAAGGGACAGACGATGTCGAACATCGATCCCGCTTCACCTCCGTTCGGAGACGGCGCCGCGAACTTCGGCGCGACCGAGACCCCCATCGACAGCGGGGCGCACGTCGCCTCCACGGACACCTCCTCCGGCTCCTCCTCGGGCGGCACGGCCGACTCCGCGAAGGAGAAGGCGAGCGCCGCCGCGGGCACCGCCAAGGACCAGGCCGGCGCCGTCGCCGGCGACGCCAAGCAGGCCGCGAGCGAAGTGCTCTCGACCGGCAAGGACGAGGCCGCCAACGTGGTCCAGGAGGCCAAGGTCCAGGTCAAGGACCTCTACGACCAGAGCCGCACCCAGCTCACCGAGCAGGCCCACGCCCAGAAGGAGAACGCCGCCAAGGGCGCCCGCGCCTTCAGCGACGACCTGACCGCGCTGGCCAACGGCGAGGGCGGCAGCGACAACGCCGCCGCGAAGCTCGTCTCCCAGGCGGCCACCCGCGTGCAGGGTGTGGCCTCGTGGCTCGAGAACCGCGACCCGTCCGAGCTCCTCGACGACGTCCGCGCGTTCGCCCGCCGCCGCCCGGGTGCCTTCATCCTCATCGCCGCGGCGACGGGACTCGTCGGCGGGCGCCTCATCCGCGCCCTGACCGCCGAGGCGAAGGACGAGAAGGAGGCGACGAGCACCCGCACCGACGGGCCCGAGTTCGACGCCCCCGCCTCGACCACCGCGTACTCCGACGCCTCCGCGTACGACGCGCCCGTCGCGTCCGCCTACGGCACCGTCGGCTCGAGCTCCCTCGAGCGCGACTACGCGCCGACCGAGCCCGTCGCCGACCCGCTCGACGGCGGCTTCCCGAACGGCGGCCGGCTGTGACCGACCCGACGGGCGTCCACCGCTCGACGGAGACGCCCGACCAGCGGGCCGGGTCGACGTCGCTGGGCGATCTGCTCGGCGAGATCTCGCGCGACCTCTCCACGCTGATCCGCCAGGAGATGGCCCTCGCCAAGGCCGAGCTCAAGGAGTCCGCCGGCAAGGCGGGCAAGGGAGCGGGCCTCCTCGGCGGGGCGGGCTACGCCGCGCTGATGGCCGTGCTCTTCCTCTCGATCGCCCTCTGGTGGGGCCTGGGCACTCTGATCGGCAACGGCTGGTCCGGAGTGGTCGTGGCCGTCATCTGGGCGATCGTGGCCGCGATCCTCTACGCGGTGGGCCGCAAGAGCCTGAAGCAGGTCGACGGCGCTCCCGAGACGGTCGACTCCCTCAAGAAGATTCCCGACACCCTCAAGCCGAACGGGGCAGGACGATGACGTACGACGCAGGACAGAACAAGACACCCGAGGAGATCCGGGCGGACATCGAGCGCACGCGCCTCGAGCTCGGCGGAGACGTCGACGCGCTGGCCGAGAAGGTCAGCCCGTCCGCCATCGCGCAGCGTCAGACCGACAAGGTCAAGTCGGCCGTGGGCTCCGTCCGCGACCGCGTGATGGGCTCGGCGCACGACGCCTCCGACTCGCTCTCGAGCGGTGCGGGCTCGGCGAAGGCCAAGGCCGAGGGCAACCCGTTCGCCGTGGGGCTCATCGCCCTCGGCGCCGGACTCCTCGTCGCCTCGCTCATCCCCGCCTCCAGCAAGGAGAAGGAGGCGGCGAGCCGCGTCAAGGAGCAGGCCCAGCCGGTCGTCGACAAGGTGACCGACGCGGCCAAGGAGGCGGCGAGCGAGCTCCGCGAGCCCGCGCAGCAGGCGTTCGCCTCCGTCAAGGAGACCGCGACCGACGCCGCGCAGAACGTCAAGGAGGCGGGCACCTCCGCCACCGACGACGTGAAGGACTCGGCCCGCGAGGCCAAGCACGCCGTCCAGGAGGACGTGCAGCACTGATCCGTCGGCGCTGACAGGGCGGTGGGCCTCCGGGCCCGCCGCCCTTCGTCGTGCCGCCGGGAATACACCGCCGCCCGCGCTCCTTGCCCTCCGTATGCGATCGATCGTCTACTCCCGCACCGGTGACTCCTCCGTCCTCTCCCTCGTCGACCGGGAGGAGCGGGCGCCGGGCGCCGGCGAGGTCCGCGTCCGCGTCCTGGCGTCGGGCGTGAATCCGACCGACTGGAAGGCGCGCGCAGACGGCGACCTCGCGTTCGACGAGGTCGTGCCGAACCAGGACGGCGCCGGTGTCGTCGAGGCGGTCGGCGAGGGCGTCGAGGGCCTGGCCGTCGGCGACCGGGTCTGGATGTACCTCTCCGCGCACCGCCGCCCCACCGGTACCGCGCAGGAGTCGGCGGTGCTCGCCGCTGAGCACGTCGTGCGCCTGCCCGAGGGCGTCGGCATCGACGTCGCCGCGAGCCTCGGCGTCCCCGCGATGACCGCCCACCGCGCCCTCACCGTGCACGAGCACGGCCCCTCCCGCCTCGCGCCTGGCGCCCTCGCCGGCCGCACCGTCCTGGTCCAGGGCGGCGCCGGAGCCGTCGGGCACGCCGCGATCCAGCTCGCGGTCTGGGCCGGGGCGACCGTCATCGCGACGGTGAGCAGTGACTCCAAGGAGCGGCTCGCCCGTGCGGCCGGCGCGCAGCACGTACTGCAGTACCCGGACGACGCGCTCGCCGACCGGATCCGCGAGCTCGCCCCCGAGGGCGTCCAGCACGTGGTCGAGGTCGCCCCGGCTCAGAACGCCGCGCTCGACGTCGAGGTGCTCGCCAACCACGGCAGCATCGGGTACTACGCGAACAACAACGGCGACGAGTTCACCGTGCCGATCGTCGCGAGCTTCGCGAAGAACGCCCGCTGGCAGGGCCTGCTGCTCTACACCGTGGGCGAGGAGGCGCTGCAGGCCGCGGCCGAGGACATCACCGCGGCCCTCGTCGACGGCGCGCTCCCGGTGGGCGAGGAGGCGGGCCTCCCGCTGACCTGGTTCCCGCTCGAGGAGACCGCGGCCGCCCACGACGCGGTCGAGCAGGGCGCGACGGGAAAGGTGCTCATCCGCGTCGCCGACTGACCGGGAGGGCTCGCCTCCGATCGACGACCGGCCGGATCATCCCCGGAGCGGGGGCGAGCCCGGGACGGTCGAGCGGTCGGCCAGGCCGGCCACGAGCTCGGCGAGCGCCTCCTCGGCCGTGCGGGTCGGCGCCCAGCCGAGCTCGGCGCGGGCGCGCTCGGTCGACATCACCGGGACGTTGCCCGCGATGTCGAGCCAGCCCGCGTCGGTGCGCTGCAGGCGCAGGTGCCAGGTCGCGGTGACGACGGAGCGGAGCAGCCCGAACGGCACCGTGACCAGGCGGGCGCCGAAGGCGTGCGCCAGCCGCTCCGGAGTGAGGACCGGCTCGGCCGCGATGTTGAAGGCCCCGCCGGCGCGCCGGTCGAGCGCGCGCCAGAAGGCGTCGGCCACGTCGTCGGCGTGCACGCCCTGGAAGACGATGCTCCGCGGCAGCGGCAGGACCGGGATCCGGACCGCCTTCAGCCACCGCGTCGGGTAGTGGGGACCGGCGAAGAGCCCGGCGATCTCCGTCGCCGCTCCGCGCTGGAAGACGAGCCCCGGGCGCAGGCGTGTGACGACGATCTCGGGGTGCCGCTCCTCGAAGGCGTCGAGCTGCCGCTCGTTCGCGGCCTTGTGGCGGCTGTAGGTCGAGGTGTGCAGGCCGCCCGTGGGCCAGTCCTCGGTCACCCGGATCGACTTCGGCGCGGCGCTGTAGGCGCCCACGGACGAGGCGACGGCGACCTGGCCGACTCCCGCGGCGGCGACCGCCTCGAGCACGGCCGCAGTGCCTCCGACGTCGACCAGCCGCTGGAACGGCTCGTCGTGGCTGGGCTGCAGCGCCCAGGCGAGGTGCACGACGGCGTCGACGCCGGCGAAGGCCTCGCGGAGCCGCCGCGGGGCGACGCTCGACGCGAGGTCGATCTCGACCCAGCGCACGTCGCGGTACTCCTCCGAGCGGAGCCGAGGGGCCCGGCGGGCGATGCCCACGATCTCCTCCACCCCGGCTTCGCCGTGCAGGCGCCGCAGCAGCGCCGTCCCCAGGTTGCCGGTCGCCCCGACGATCGCGATCCGCATGGCGTCATCCCTCCGGGAGCGGCGCGCGCCGACCCCCTCCTCCGAGGCTAGGCAGGGGCGCCGCCGGGGAGGAGCCGCTTGACAGCGGGGACGACGGGACGCTCGGCGGGGACCGCCGGCGGCCGGCGGGGTGAACGCTCCTCCCCAGGGCGGATGCGGCCTAGACCACGGCGGGAGCGGGCGCATCCCCCCGCGCGGCCGGCCGACGATCCCTAGCCTGGGACGATGCTGCCGACACCGCCCCGCCGCGTCCTCCCCGTGCGACACGAGGTCGAGGGCGTCACGCTGCGGACGGTCGACACCGGTCCGGCCGGAGCGGGCGCGGTGTTCGTCCTGATCCACGGGATCGGGATGTCGCACCACACCTTCTCGCCGCTCGCCGCCCGCCTGAAGCGGCACGGCCGGGTGATCGGCGTCGACCTCGCCGGCTTCGGCGCGAACGCGCGACCGCGGCGGAGGATCGGCCTCGAGGACCACGCGCGGCAGGTCGAGCAGGTCCTCCGCGGACTGGGCGTCTCGCGCGCGGTCGTCGTCGGTCACTCGATGGGGTCGCAGGTGGCGGTCGAGCTGGGGCTGCGCGCGCCCGGCCTGGTCGGCGGTGCGGTGCTCATCGGGCCGGTGGTGGATCCGCAGCGGCCCGGAGCGGTCCGCCAGGGGCTCGCGCTGCTGCGGGACTGCCTCGGCGAGCCGGTGGGCGTCGACGCGATCCTGCTGGCCGACTACCTGCGCGGCGGCCTGCGCTGGTACCTGCGCCAGCTGCCCGAGATGCTGCGGCATCCGGTGCAGGAGCGCGTCGCCGAGCTGGAGGTGCCGGTCCTCGTCGCCCGCGGCCACGACGACCCGATCGCCACCCGGGACTGGTGCGAGCGGCTCACGGCCCGCGCGCGCGAGGGGCGGCTCGTCGAGTTCGCCGGCTCGCGCCACGTCGTCCCCCGCACCGAGCCCGGAGCGCTCGCCCGCGAGATCCTCCGCTTCGCCGCTGCGCTCGGCGAGAGGCCCGCCGCCCCGCTGCCCCTCCGGTCGGAGCCTGCCGCATGAGCCGGCTCCGGCGCCTGGTGCGCGACGCCGTCTGGTGGATCCGCGACTACGCCTACGCCGTCGCCTGGCAGGTGCGCGGCGTCCTCTCGCGCCGTGCCCCGGACGACTACCTCGACGGCGACCGGCGGCCCGTCGTGGTCCTGCCGGGGATCTGGGAGACCTGGTCCTTCCTCCGCCCGATCATCGATCCGCTGCACGAGCGCGGGCACCCTCTCCACGTGCTGACGAGCCTCGGCCGCAACGGCCGCCCGGTCGCCCGGACGGCCGAGGACGTGGCCGCCTACCTCGCCGAGCACGGGCTCCGCGACGTGGTGATCGTCGCCCACAGCAAGGGCGGACTGATCGGCAAGTACGTGATGACCGAGCTCGACCCGGACGGCCGGGTCGACCGGATGGTCGCCGTGGCGACCCCGTTCGGCGGCTCCCGCTACGCGCCCTACCTGGTCCTCCGGAGCCTGCGCGCCTTCTCGCCGCGCGACGCCACGACCCTGCTGCTGTCGAGCCGCTCCGGAGCGAACGCGCGGATCACCTCCGTGTTCGGCCTCTTCGATCCGCACATCCCCGAGGGCAGCATGCTCGAGGGCGCGGTCAACGTCCGGATCGAGACCGGCGGGCACTTCCGCATCCTGAGCGACCCCGAGACGCTCACCGCGGTCGTCACGGCGGTCTCTGCGGAGGAGCGCGCCGACGGAGAGGCGCCCTGACGGCGGCGGAACCCCTCCGTAGCAACCCGCGTCGCCGCGGCGGAACCCCCTGGCGCCTCCGGCCCGCGAGGCGGAGCGTGGAGCCATGCCCGCCTCCTCCACCGGCCCGACCGAGCTCCTCCTCGTCCGTCACGGCGAGAGCCTCGCCAACATCGCGGCGAGCGCCGCCGAGGCCTCGGGGGCTCACGAGATCGCCGTCGACCGCCGCGACCCCGACGTCGAGCTCTCCCCCGCCGGCGAGGAGCAGGCGCGCGCGCTCGGCCGCTGGCTGGCCGAGGAGGCGCGACCCGCCTCCGCCTGGACGTCGCCCTACCGCCGCGCCTCCGCGACCGCCCGCCTCGCCCTCGGCGAGGCCGGCATCGACCTGCGGCTGCGCCCCGACGAGCGCCTGCGCGACCGCGACCTCGGCGTCACCGACCGCCTCACCTCCGCCGGCGTGCGGGCCCGGATGCCCGAGGAGGCGGCGCGGCGCGAGTGGCTCGGCAAGTTCTACTACCGACCGCCGGGAGGCGAGGCCTGGACGGACCTCGCGCTCCGCGTCCGCGCCTTCGTCGACCACCTCGCCGTCGCCGCGCCTCCCGGGCCGGCGATCCTCTTCTGCCACGACGCGGTCGTCCTCGTCCTCCGCTACGTCCTCGAGGGCCTCTCCGAGCACGAGCTGCTCGACATCGGCGCTTCGACGCCCGTCGCCAACGGCTCCGTCACCCGTCTCGTCCGCGACGGCGACGCGTGGCGCCTCGAGCTCTTCAACCGCACGTCCCACCTCGAGCGCTCCGGCGCACCCGTCACCCGGCACGACGACCGCGCGGCCGGAGAAGGAGACCCTCATGAGTGACCTCGTCTCCCGCGCCCTGCTCGAGCAGCGCTGGCCCCTCCCGGAGCCCGGAGGCTCGAAGCACTCCCGCGGCGACGTGGTCGTCGTCGGCGGCGCCCGCAAGACGCCCGGCGCCGCGATCCTCGCGGGGATCGCCGCGCTGCGGACCGGCGCGGGTCGCATCACGCTCTGCGTCGCCGAGTCGGTCGCGTCGGCCACCGCGGCCGCGCTGCCGGAGTGCGGAGTGGTCCCGCTCGCGGAGACGCGCACCGGCTCCGTCTCGGGCCGCGGGCTCGACGTCCTGGCCGGCGAGCTCTCCTCCGCCGACGTCGCCCTGATCGGACCCGGCCTGGACGACCCGCGCGCGACCGCCGCGACCCTCCGTGCCCTCGCTCCGCTCCTCGACGACGTGCCGGCCGTGCACCTCGACGCCTTCCCGCTCGGGGTCCTGCCCGGGCAGCGCCGTCTCGCGCGGAGGCTCGCGGGCAGGCTCCTGTTGACCCCGAACTCGGAGGAGGCGTCCCGGCTCCTCGGCGAGGAGGTCGACGACGTCGAGCGGGCCGCCCTCGCGGTCGCCGAGCGCTACGGCGCGGTGGTGAGCCTGTTCAACACGATCGCCTCGCCCGACGGCGACGCGGTGCGGATCGAGGGCGAGCACCCCGGGCTGGCCACCGCTGGCAGCGGCGACGTGCTCGCCGGAACGACGGCGGGCCTGCGCGGGCGCGGCGTCGATCCGATGGGCGCGGCCGCGTGGGGCGCGTTCCTGCACACGGAGGCGGACACGCGCCTCTCCGCACGGATCGGCCCGGCCGGGTACCTCGCGAGCGAGATCCCGGGGGAGTTCCCGCGCGTGCTGGCGGGCTGAACGGCGCGGGTGCGCTGAGGACGGCAGTCGTTCCGAGGCGGGCCGGCGGTGCGAGCGCCCCGGACCGAGCCTGCAGCGCGAGCCCCGGCGGTCACCGTGACCGCGGCGTCGACCTCAGTGCGCGACGTCGGCGACCGAGAACGCCACTCCCGGCGTGATCAGGATCGAGGTCTCGCGGGGCTCGCCCTCGCCCTGGTTCACCGTGATCCAGCGCGACGCGGAGCCGTCCAGGGCGCGGTCGATGCTCTCGCGCACCTCCGCGGCCGACGTCTCGCTCAGGCTGAACGGCGCTCCGCCGTAGATGATCTCGACGCGCTTCACAGCATGCTCTCCTCGCTCTGACGGGCGGTCCCGTGGGGCTCCTCGCTGATCCGCAGCCCGTGCGCCGTGTGCGAGTCGGCGAGCAGCTGTCGGATCCAGTCCGGGTTGATGTTCGGGGCACGGCCGCCGTGGTACTTGAAGCGCAACGGGATGGCGGGGTGCAGCCAGATCGAGGTGCGTCCGTCGCCGACCGCCTGCGAGTCCTTCCACGAGAAGTAGAAGGACTCGTTGCGCGCGAGCTTCGAGCCGATCACGATCTGCAGGTGCGCCAGCAGACGGTCGTCGAAGTCGGCCTCGAGGGTCGAGTCGTAGATCAGTCGCCCCATCAGGCGGTTCTCCGTTCGGGAAGTCGCCCGTCCGCGAAGGATCGGGCGGAGTCGTGAGTGTCGATCCTACCGGCGCCCCGGATGCTCACCAGGAGTCGTCCTCGCCGTGGAAGTGCGGGATCTCGGTGTCGACGGCGGAGAGGGGCCCGGCGCCGCCGTCCTCCTCGGCCACGGGGTGCGAGACGCCCAGGCGGGCCGTCTCGCGGGTGAAGCGCTCGACGAGCTCCTCGTCGAGGAGCTCCTCGGCTCCGTCGTCCTCGGACTCCGAGAACAGCTGGCTCGCCGGTCCGATCAGCAGCGCCGCCCGTCCGGGCCGGCCGGACTCCTGGCGGATCGGGATGTCGACCGTGATCGACCCCTTGGTGAGCGCCAGCGCCTCCGCGTAGGCCAGCAGCGACCGCGCGATGGCGGTACCCGTCAGCACGGAGCTGCCGGCGTAGTGGATGCGTTCCATGCCTCCTTCCTACTCCTCGGGCGGCCGCCCGGTCAGCGGTTGCGCGGTCGAGGCGGGGAGCGCTAGCGCCGCGTCGATCCGGCGGTCGAGCGCGTCGCGGACGGCCGGCCACTCGGCCGCGAGGATCGAGTGGACGGCAGTGTCGCGCCACGAGCCGTCGGCCCGCCGCTGGTCGTGGCGGAGCACCCCCTCGAACACGGCGCCGAGACGGAGGATCGCGGCCCGCGAGCGCGCGTTCACCGCATCCGCCTGGAGCTTCACCCGCTCGTAGCCGCTGTCGAAGGCGAGCCCGAGCACCAGCCGCTTCGCCTGCGGGTTCACGACGGTGCCCCACGTCTCGGGCGCGTAGGCCGTCCAGCCGAGGTGGGCCGCCTCGCGCGCCTCGTCGAAGTCGGCCAGCGAGGTCGTGCCGACGACGCGTCCCTCCTGCAGCACGGCGAACGGCAGGCCCGTGCCCCAGGGGTAGTAGCGGTCGACGAAGGCGCGGAACTCCTCCGGGGTGCCGGGGAGGCCGGACGGTCCTCCTCCGTAGCCGCCGGCGAACACCTCCGGACGCCCGATCGCCCGCCCGAGCGGCTCGACGTGCTCGACGGCGAGCGGCTCGAGGACGATCGAGCGGCCGACGAGCGTGACGGGACCGGGGCGGCGGGGGCTGCTCATGCGATCAGTGTGGGGCACCGTGCCAGCATGGCTCCATGAGCACCGCCGCGCTGTTCGAGTCCGCCGCCGCCGCCCTCGTCGGCCTGCTCGCGCAGGTGCGGGAGGACCAGTGGGAGCAGCCGGGGCTCGGCGTCTGGGACGTCCGCGGCCTCGCGGGCCACGCGTCGCGGGCGGTGCTGACGGTCGAGGCGTACCTCCTCGCTCCGGAGCCGCCCGAGCCGACCATCGAGGACGCGCTCGACTACTACGCCGCGCTGGCCGGGAACGTCGCCGACCCCGCGGCGGTGGCGCGGCGCGGGGTCGAGGCGGGGCTGCTGCTCGGCGACAGGCCGGCTCAGGCGCTGGCGGAGGCGGCGGGCCGCGCGGTCGAGCTGGTCGCCGCCCAGCGTCCCGGCCGCCTCGTCGCCGTGGGCGGCCACGCGATCGAGCTGGACGAGTACCTCCGGACCCGGCTGCTCGAGCTGGTCGTGCACACGCTCGACCTCTCGCGGGCCACCGGGATCCCGCACGTGCTGCCCGCCGAGGCCGTCGAGGCGTGCTGCGCGCTGACCGGTGGGCTGGCCGCTCGAGCCGGACGCGGCGAGGAGCTCCTGCTCGCGCTGAGCGGGCGGGAGCCCCTCGCCGCGGGGTTCTCGGTGGTGTGAGGGCGCCGGCCCTCCGGCTGCGGGTCCTCCGCGGCGCCGGCCCTCAGGCCACGGCGAGAGCGGCGACCGGCGACACCTTCGTGGCGCGGCGGGCGGGCAGCACGGCCGAGACGACCGTGATCACGACGCCCACCACGAGCACCGCCACCAGGATCGGCACCGGGACGGTCGGCGGGATCAGTCCGATGCCCGGCAGCGAGCCGAACACCGAGATCGCGCCGCACCAGCCGTAGACGATCCCGAGCACGATGCCGAGCACCGCGGCAGCGATGATCATCTGCGCCGCCTCGAGCACCACCATCGACCGCACCTGCGAGCCGGTGAAGCCGAGCGCGCGGAGCAGGCCCAGCTCGCGCCGGCGCTGCAGCACGCTGAGCGACAGCGTGTTGACCATGCCGACGGCGGCCAGGACGACCGAGAAGCCGAGCAGGACGCTCATCACCGCGGTGCTCACCTGGATGAACTGCTCGAACGCCGCGATCACCTCGGGGTTCGTCTCGCCCGAGCGCTCCATGATCGTGCCGAAGGTGGCGGCGGCGACCGCGAACATCGTGACCAGCGACACTCCGATGACCAGTCCGATGACGGCGCGGGCGCTGCGCGCCGGATTGCGGACGGCGTTGGCGGACGCCAGTCGGGCGACGGGGCCCCGGCCGAAGGCGCGGCCCACGAGGGCCGTGAGCGGAGGGAGCAGGACGGGCGCCCCGAGGATCACGCCGGTGAAGGACGCCATGCCTCCGACCAGCCCGAGCAGGACGCCACCGGGGTTGGCGAGCCCGAACACCACGCCGGCGGCGAGCAGCAGCGCGCCGACCACGACGAAGACGATCGCCGTGACGTTGCGGGCGGTGCGGCCGCGCAGCTCCTCGTAGCGGGGCTCGGCGGAGGATCCGGCGGCCTGCGACGGCGCGACCGCGAGCACGCGGCGCGATCCGGACCACGAGGCGATGACCGTCGAGGCGACCACGGCGATCAGCGGCAGCACGAGGCCGGGCGAGACGAGCGGGTAGTCGAAGCGGGGCAGGGTGCCGCTCCGGATGGCGATCTCCGCCGCGAGCGCCACGAGAGCGACGCCGGCGACCAGGCCGATCGCCGCTCCGAGGAGCCCCTGCAGGAGGCCCGTGCGGACGATCCCGCTGCGCAGCGACCGGCCGGAGGCGCCGAGCAGGCGCAGCAGGGCGATCTCGCGGGTGCGCCCGGCGATGACGGTCGAGACCGCGTTGGCCGTGACGATCCCGCCCACGAACACCGCGATGCCGAAGAAGACGGCGCCGACCATCCCGAGCATGAGGGCGACCTGGCCGATGCCGTCGATCCCCGCCGCCGCGAAGGCCGCGACCATGTCGGCGATGACCTGCACCAGCACGGCGCCGAACGCCGCGGCGAGTGCGGCGACGGTGACGATGGCGCCCCCGCCCTGGCTCGAGCCCGTGCGCACGCCGCTCACGCCGCGCCCTCCATCGTGAGCATCGCGCGCGAGATCTCCTCGGCGCTCATCCCGCGGCGGTCGTCGACGACGGCCCCGTCGCGGAGGAAGACGATGCGGTCGGCGTAGGCCGCCGCGATCGGGTCATGGGTGACCATGGCGATCGACTGGCCGTACTCGCGGGTGGAGGCCCGGAGCAGGCTGAGGACCTCGCGGCCGGTGCGCGAGTCCAGGTTGCCGGTGGGCTCGTCGGCGAAGATCAGCTGCGGCCGGGTGGCGAGGGCGCGGGCGATCGCCACGCGCTGCTGCTGCCCGCCCGAGAGCTCGTGGGGCCGGTGCGTGAGGCGCTCGCGGAGCCCGAGGGACTCGATCAGCCGGGCGATCCACTGCTCCTCGTCGCCGGTCACGGAGCGGCCGTCGAGCTCGAACGGGAGGCGGATGTTTCCGCGCACGTCGAGCGTGGGGACGAGGTTGAAGGCCTGGAAGACGAAGCCGACGCTGCGGCGGCGGAGCACGGTCAGCTCGGCGTCGCTCATCGAGGTGATCTCGGCGTCCCCGAGGAACACGCGGCCGGAGGAGGCGGTGTCGAGGCCGGCGAGGACGTGCATGAGCGTCGACTTGCCGGATCCGCTGGGGCCCATCACCGCGGTGAACTCGCCCCGCTCGATCGAGAGCGTGACGTCGTCGAGGGCGACGACGGGCGGCGTGCTGCCGTAGAGCTTGCGCACGCCCTCGACGCGCGCCACGACGGAGGAGGTCTGGTTCTGCATGTCCTCGACGCTACGGAGGCACCCGTGTCGCCGGCGTCGTCCGCAGTGGCTCGCGGCGTCATCCCTCCGGCGGACCCGCGGTGGTCCTGCGGGGTCAGCGGGGCCGGAGCCCCGCCCGGCGGAGGGCGAGGGCCGCCAGCGCGGCGGTGACGGCGGGGTCGCCGGTCCGCCAGCCCGCGGCGGCCTCCGGGTGCGCGGCGAGGATGTCGCGGGGGGACGCCTGGGTGAGCGCGCGCAGGGCCAGCAGCTCGGTTCCGCCGCCGGTCGAGCCGAGGGCGCGCAGCTCGGCGGTCCGGCGGGCGAAGCGGAGCCGGGGCCGGAGCCAGAGCACGGCCAGGAGCAGGAGCGGGAGGCCCCCGACGGCGAGCCCGGCGACCACGGCCAGG
This sequence comes from Rathayibacter sp. AY1A3, assembly GCF_002930975.1. Taxonomy (NCBI): domain Bacteria; kingdom Bacillati; phylum Actinomycetota; class Actinomycetes; order Micrococcales; family Microbacteriaceae; genus Rathayibacter; species Rathayibacter sp. AY1A3. The sequence continues at coordinate 51,037 of NZ_PSTO01000023.1, forward strand.
GCGCTCGCGAGCTGCTGCTGGTCGCGTCCGGCGGCGGCGAGCACGGAGCCGGCCCCGCTCGCCTCGTCGAACGGCGCGCGCACGGCGTCGCCGAGCAGGGGGATGCCGCCGAGGGTGGTCCCGGCGTCGCTCATGGTCGAGCCGAAGCCGCTGCCGGCGCTCTCGAGCCGACGGCCGATCTCGGCCAGGCCGGCGATCAGCGAGCCGACCGCGATCCCCGCGGCGATCGCCACGACGGCCACGCCGAGAGCGAGGGCGTCGGCCAGGATCTGCCGCGCGCGGACGGCCGGGAGGTCGGCGTAGATCTGCATGCGCCGATTATCCGGCGCGCTCGGCGGCGGGCGTGTCCACACCGGAGGAAGGATTCGTCGAGAGGGCCCGGGATCCGCGTCACTCCGCGAGGTCCCCGACGTTCTTCCTCGGTTGTGAACACGTCGGCCGCCTCCGAGAGGGCTGCCCGGCTCGACTCCTCGCCGCTTCTAGTCGAGCAGGTCGTGCAGCACGACGACCTGCTCGCGCTCCGGCCCGACGCCGATCGCCGAGAACCGGGCGCCGCTCATCGCCTCGAGCGCGCGCACGTAGTCCTGCGCGGTCTGCGGCAGGTCCGAGAACTCGCGGCAGCCGGAGATGTCCTCCTGCCAGCCGGGGAACTCCTCGTAGATCGGCTTCGCGTGGTGGAAGTCGCTCTGCGAGACCGGGACCTCGTCGTGGCGCACGCCGTCGACGTCGTAGGCGACGCAGACGGGGATGGTCTCGAGGCCCGAGAGCACGTCGAGCTTGGTGAGGACGAAGTCGGTGACCCCGTTGATCCGCGCCGAGTAGCGGGCGATCGGGGCGTCGTACCAGCCGCAGCGGCGCGGGCGGCCGGTCGTGGTGCCGAACTCGAAGCCCTGCCGGCGGAGGTACTCGCCCCACTCGTCGAAGAGCTCGGTCGGGAACGGTCCGGCGCCGACGCGGGTCGTGTACGCCTTGATCACCGCGATGACGCGGTCGATGCGGTTCGGCGCGACTCCGGACCCGGTGGCCGCTCCTCCCGAGGTCGCGTTGGAGGAGGTGACGAACGGGTAGGTGCCGTGGTCGACGTCGAGCATCGTGGCCTGGCCGGCCTCGAACAGCACCGTCCTGCCGGCGTCGAGCGCCTGCGAGAGGACGAGCGACGTGTCGGCGACCATCGGGCGGAGGCGCTCGGTGTACTGCAGCAGGTCCTCCAGCACCTGCTCGACCAGGATCGCGCGGCGGTTGTAGACCTTCACCAGCAGGTGGTTCTTCTGGTCGAGGGCGCCCTCGACCTTCTGGCGGAGGATGTTCTCGTCGAAGAGGTCCTGGATGCGGATGCCGACGCGGTTGATCTTGTCGGCGTACGCCGGGCCGATGCCGCGGCCGGTGGTGCCGATCTGGCGCTTGCCGAGGAAGCGCTCCGTCACCTTGTCGAGTATGCGGTGGTAGCTGGTGATGACGTGCGCGTTGGCGCTGACGAGCAGCTTCGACACGTCGACCCCGCGCGCGCTCAGCGCCTCGAGCTCGTGGAACAGCACCTCGATGTCGACGACGACGCCGTTCGCGATGACCGGGACGACGCCCGGGGTGAGGATGCCGGAGGGGAGCAGGTGCAGGGCATACTTCTCGTCGCCCACCACGACGGTGTGCCCGGCGTTGTTGCCGCCGTTGAACTTCACGACGTAGTCGACGCGGCTGCCGAGGAGGTCGGTGGCGCGTCCCTTGCCCTCGTCGCCCCACTGGGCGCCGGTGATGACGATTGCTGGCATGGCGTGTCCTTCTCGACGGGGGGGGCGGGGGT